>JBBQIE010000605.1:0-2345 GCA_038324625.1 Anaerolineae bacterium
AACGATGAACTGAACACGTTCCTGCATAGGACTGCTCTCTCTCCAGGGCATGCTCCCCTCCTTGCTGTGGGGGGAGTGTAGCCCATGTAAGTGTCAGCGATGTCCTGGTACAGAGTGTCAGCGATGTGGTGGTACCGAACATACAAGATTCGCCCCTACGATATAGGTGGGCTACCTCACCCCAACTCTACCGGCAACCCACTCTTCGCCGACTCTCCCGCCGCGAAACAGGCGGCCAGGGTCCGGGCTCCATCCTCCACCGGCACCTCGGGGCGACCTCCGGTCCGGCAGGCTTCCACCCAGTCCCGGATCTCCGCCAGGACCATGTCGTTGCTGTTGCGGTGCAGGGCGGTCACTCCGTCGGGGCCGAACTGCATCACCTCGTAGCCGGTCTGCACGGTCTTGAGGGCACCGGTGCTCCCCACCACCTCGATCTCCCAGGTGGGGAAGGGCCAGCGGGTGGAGAAGTACATATCGCCGGAGGCGATGGCCCCCGACTGCATCCGGCCCACTACCTTGCCGTTGTCCATGAAGGGACTGTGAGGGGTGGCGAAGTTGTCGTACTCGGCGTATACCCGGGTCAACTCGCTCCCGGATAGCCAGCGTACGGCATCGAAGATGTACCAGCCCAGGGACAGCACCGGCCCGCCCTGCTCCGGTTGCAGGTACCAGTCCCCCTCCGGCCAGCCGACGAGCGAGCCGTGTTGGTGCATCACCCGCACGCTGATGACCTCACCGATGCCGCCCTCGGCGATCCGCCGGTGGGCGGCGCGCAGCCCGGCGTCGAAGCGCATGGTGGGGCCGGTGGCGGCCGTGATGCCGGCCCTCTCGCAAGCGGCCACGATCCGCTCCGCCCGCTCCCGGCTGTTGGCCATGGCCTTGGCGATGTACAAGTGTACGCCCTCGGGGGCCAGGGCCTCCACCAGCTCGTACATGCGGCTGAACTCGGCGCAGACGAAGACCGCCTCCAGTCCCTCCCGGCGCACCATTTCCACTGGGTCGTCGTAGAGGACCAGGCCGTACTTATCGGCGTACTCCCGCGGGCTCATCCGCAGGGAGGCCGCCACCGCCGCCTCGGGCCGACCGGCGGTGGCCGCTGCCAGTAGCTCCACCCCCTCGATCTGGCGGGCGGCGTTGGCGAAGGCGGTGGGGTAGTAGACCGAGGCCAGGCCGGCTACACCTACTCTCATGAGACCCTCCTGGGGCGGCGGCACCTTTCCGGTTGCACTGAGAACCCTCAGCCCATCCGGGCGATGGCGCGCCGGAGGCCGTCGGCCCCGCGGGCCAGGTCATCGCGGAGGGCGCTGCTCAGGCCCCGCAGACACAGCCGGGGCACCAGGTCCTCGGCATTGGGGCAGTAGCCGTCCCGGTAGGGCAGCTCCTTGTGATAATGCGGGCAGCGGCTGGGGCAACCCTTCCCGTAGGCCACGGGGACGGCGAACACCGGGAACTGGTAGGCGGCCACGATCTGGGCCTCCTTCCAGGTGCGCTGGGTGTACCCGAACCCTATGCCGGCCCCTTCCTCGCGACAGGCGCGCTTGAACTCCTCGTAGTCCACGCCCTGATCCTCGCCTCGGAAGGCCACGGCGAAGATGTGCTGGGAGTGGGTGCTGTAGGAGGGCACCGGCTGGGGCACCAGCCAATCGCAGCCCTCGATGGCGTCGAAGTAGAGCTTGCTATTCTCCTGGTCCTGGGCCACGTAGTCGTCGGCCCGCTCCAGTTGGGCCAGGCCCACAGCCGCCACGACGCCCGGCATCCGGAAGTTGTAGGCCATCCGGTCCGGCGCCGCTCCCCAGTTCATCAGGGATTGGATCTCCTTCAGGAGCCCCTCGTCGCTGGTGGTGAGCATACCGCCGTCGCCGGTGCTCAAGTGCTTGGAGGCCTGGAAGCTGAACATGCCGGCGTCGCCCCAGGTGCCCACCTTCCGGCCCTTGTGCTCGGCGAAAAGGGCGTGGGCGCAGTCCTCCACCAGCACCACCCCGTGGCGGTCGGCGATGCCCCGCATTTGCTCGATCTCCGCCGGCAGTCCCCAGAGGTGGGTGACCACCGCCGCCTTAGTGTCGGGGGTGATGCGGTCCTCGAAGGAGGCGGCATCTATGTTGTGGGTGGCCGGGTTCACGTCGGCGAAGATGGGCACCCCGTTGTTGTAGAGCACGGAGAGGGCCCCGAACTGCACCACTGGGTCCACCACCACCTCGACCGCCGGGCCCACCCCGGCCGCCGCCAGGACGGTGTGCAGCCCGCACATCCCGTTGGCCACCGCCACCGCGTACCGGGAGCCGATTCGCTCGGCGAACTTCTCCTCGAACCGGGTCACCATCTTGGTGCCGGTGATATCCTGAGGT
>JBBQIE010000606.1:0-2344 GCA_038324625.1 Anaerolineae bacterium
TCCAGGGCGCAGCGCACTGCCCAGGCGATGTCCTCCGGCGCCGTGCTGATGACGGCGCCGTCGCTGAAATCGCCGACGGTACCGCTACCGGATGCCCGCCGAGGGTATATGTGTACGAACACCGGCATATCGTAGTCTGCCGCCTCTCGTGCCAGATCGGCCACCATCCGCAGATGCGCCGCCTCCGTATCCCCTCGGATGAAAGCCGCCCCGGCCACCCCGTCCGCCCCCAGCCGTACCGCCTCTCCCGCCGTCGCCACCTGCTCCCAGGCGCTATCGTCCGGGCGAGCGATGACCGTCTGCAGGATGAGGGGAATAGTGCCCGCGTGGACGGCGAAGGCAGAAGTCGCCATTCCCTTATGCATGGTCACCGCGTCCGGCCGCCCGGCGGCCACCGCCGCCAGGGTGCGCCGCATCCGCACCAGGCCGGGATGCAATCCCTGGTCATAGTTGATGAAGTGGTCCACCGCCACCGAACAGAGATTGCCCGATGGATGCGAGAAGATGCGCCGCATCCGGATGCTCTTGCCTAGGCCCATACCTTCCCCCTCGTTATCCCGGTTGCCGATCCAAGCGTGGGCGCTTGACACAGGCAGGCATCGCCCTATCCTGGCCCCATACGCCGCGCCCCGAAATGAGTACGTCCGGTGATTGTAGCGCCGGGCCACGGGGCGGCAACCGCGGGCGACCGGAGGTGCGAGTGCCGAGAACGGTGGTATTCTGGCAGGATGACTTCCCCTTCTACGACACCCTTCCCGTGCCTCCAGCTCTCCTGGAGGCGGCCCTCTCCAAGCCCGAGTTCGCCGACCTCGATCAGCTAACCCCGGCCCTGCAGCAGCCCGACGTCGGCTTGCTGGTCCTGCCCTACGGGTCCGCTTTCCCCTTCGACGCCTGGCCCGCCATCCTCGGCTACCTGAAGCGAGGCGGCAACCTTCTGGTGCTGGGCGGCTCGCCTTTCCAGGTGCCGGTCTTTCGCGGCCGGTACTCCTACACCGCCGGCCGACCCACCATCGCCTATCAGAGGCTGCTGGGGATCAACCAAACATCGGCCATAGACTGCTCCGCCCTGGACGTCCAGCCGGTACACCCCTCGGTGGAGAACATCGGGGGTGGATGGCGGGTGCGCCGCGCCTGGAGCCTCCAAGTGAAGCTGTCGCACGAGGACCACTACCGCCGCCTGGGCTCGATGGGGCTGGCCGGCGCCCACCTCGAGCCTCTCCTGCAGGCCCTGTCATCCGACGGCCGAGTGCTCGCCTGCCCCGCCGTCCTCCTCGACCATTACCATGACGGTTTCGCCGGCGGGCGCTGGGTGCTGCTCAGTTTCGAGGCTGAGGACGGGTTCAACAACAGCGAGGAGGCGGTGCGCCTCTTCACTGCCTGCGAACGGCTGGCCCAGCGGGGCGCCATCCAGTTCGGCGCCCGCCCGGCCCTGGCCGCGGTCTCCGTCGGCGAGATGCCCACCCTGGTGCTGCACGGCCTCTCCTGGGAGGAGTACCCGGACGCCACCCTCACCCTAGCCCTCACCGATCCCTCCGGGGATCGCCTGTTGCGCCATGCACTCGACTTCCCCATGGGCCGGACGCCCCAGCACCAGGCCCTCTCTCTCCCCGCCCCCATGAGGCCGGGGTTGCATCGAGTCGAGCTGAGGCTCCGCTCCCGAAGCGGCTTCCTGGCCCAGGTCGTCACCGGCTTCTGCTGCCGGGACACCGAGTCCCTGGAGACTGGCCCACGCCTGAGCGCCGGCCCGGAGTTCCTCGAAGCCGACGGCCGCCCCCTGCTGATTGTGGGCACCACCTACATGTCGGGGGACGCCCACCGCCAGTTCCTCCTCCGACCCAACCCGGCCCGGTGGGAGGCGGACTTCGCGGCCATGGCCGCCGCCGGGGTCAATTTCGTCCGCACCGGCGTCTGGAGCGGCTACAAGCAGATCATGCTCGAGCCCGGGATCGTGCGCGAGGAATGCCTGCGTGCCTTCGAGGCCTTCCTCCTCGCCGCCCGCCGCCATGGCATTGCCGTCCAGTTCTGCTTCTTCGCCTTCCAGCCGGACCCCTTCGGCACCGGTAATCCCTATCTCGACCCTGAGATGCGCTCCCGCCAGCGGGAGTACATCGCCGCCTTTGTCCGCCGCTTCCGCCAAGTCCCTGACCTCAGTTGGGACCTGATCAACGAGCCCAGCCAGTTCGACCCCGCCCACCTCTTCCAGCAGTGTCCCCACTACGACGAGCACGAGCGGCGGGCCTGGAACGTCTGGCTGCAGAACCACTACCGGTCCTACGAGGAGCTGCTATCCGCCTGGAACGCCGCCCCCGGCCAAGTCGGGCCCTGGGGAGACATCCGCCCGCCC
>JBBQIE010000607.1:0-2333 GCA_038324625.1 Anaerolineae bacterium
AGCCGATATCCGGCTCGAATCGCAGTCACGGCCTGGAAGACAGGACTGCCTCCTAGCCCCAAACAGACCGCCATCCGGCCCCGACGAGGCCCAAAGAGGCCCTCGGAAGGCTACCAACAGACTTCGCAGATGCCCCAACAACAGCTGCAACCGAGTCCGTTGACAGGGCCCCGCCCCGGCAGCAAACTGGCCCCAGACGGAGGTCAGTCACATGCCCCGACCGAACATCCTCTACATCCACTCGCACGATACCGGGCGCTACATCCAGCCCTACGGCCACGACATCCCCACCCCCAACCTGCAACGCCTGGCCGAACAAGGGGTCCTGTTCCGGCAGGCCTTCTGCGCCGGGCCCACCTGCTCCCCCAGCCGGGCCGCCCTGGTCACCGGGCAGTCGCCTCACTCCAGCGGCATGATCGGCCTGGCCCACCGAGGGTTTCGCCTGGACGACTACGGCCACCACCTCGTCCACACTCTGCGCGACGCTGGCTACTACTCCGCCCTCTCCGGGGTGCAGCACGTGGCCGCCGAGCCGGAGATCATCGGCTACGATGAGATCCTGGGCCGAGGGGGCACCTCCGAGCGCCGCCGGGAGGCCCACCTGGCGGCGGCCGACTTCCTCCGGCACCCGCCGTCTCAGCAGCCCTTCTTCCTGTCCGTGGGCTTTGTCGAGACCCACCGGGTCTTCCCGGAGCCGGGCCCGGAGGACGACCCCCGCTACTGCCTACCGCCCGGCCCCCTTCCCGACACCCCCGAGACCCGCTACGACATGGCCGCCTTCACGACCAGCGCCCGCGCTCTGGACGAGAAAATGGGCGTGGTCTTCGCCGCCCTGGAGGAGACCGGCCTGGCCGAGAACACCTTGGTGATCTGCACCACCGACCACGGCATCGCCTTCCCCCGCATGAAGTGTAACCTCCAGGACAGCGGCATCGGCATCATGCTCATCATGCGCGGGCCGGGGGGCTTCACCGGCGGTCAGATTTCCGATGCCCTGGTGTCTCACGTGGACATCTTCCCCACCCTCTGCGACCTCTTGGAGATCGCGCCGCCGGAATGGCTGGAGGGAGTTTCGCTGATGCCCTACGTGCGGGGCGAGCAGAAGACGGCCCGCGACGCGGTCTTCTCCGAGGTCACCTACCACGCCGCCTACGAGCCCATGCGCTGCGTCCGCACCGACCGCTGGAAGTACATCCGCCGCTATGACGAGCGCCTCCTGCCGGTGCTGCCCAACTGCGACGACGGCCCCAGCAAGGACCTGTGGCTGGCTCACGGCTGGGCGGAGCGGCCCTACGCCCGGGAGGAACTCTACGACGTCATCTTCGACCCCCACGAGACCGACAACCGGGCCGGGGACCCGGCGGTGCAGCCGGTGCTGGAGGGGCTTCGGGAGAGGCTGGACCGGTGGATGGCCGATACCCACGACCCGCTTCTGGACGGCTTCGTCCCCCCACCCCCGGGCGCCAAGGTGAACGACCCCAAGGGAAGGTCCCCTCGGCAGGAGCCCATGTCGGGCGCCGAGTTCGTGGCCTTGCGGCGAGAGCGGGGCTAGCCCAACCTAACCCCCCCCGCCCCCTTCCCTGCGAAGGAAGGGGGAGCAGAGACTCCCCTCCCTTTTCAGGGGAGGGTCAGCCATTTGCCCGCCAAATGGCTTGGGGGAGAGGTTCCCACCCCTATATTCACGCAATCCTTACGCCAGTGACCCCAAAGTACTCCAAAGCGCGCTGGGTCAGTGCCGACGCAGCATAGACCGAACCCAGGCGGCGTCTGCCGTCTATCGTTGTCTACTGTCGCGGTGATTGTACTCCCGATGCTGGAGCAACAGGGGAATGGGCGCTGATTCCCTCCCCTCGCAAGGAGGCCCCGAAATGAAACGGTGTATCCGAAGCGTCCACGCCGGCCTGATCCTGGCCCTAGTCATGGTTCTGCTCCTGGTCCAGGTGATCCAGGTCCAGGCGGACTCGCCGCCGGAGACCGCCTACCCGGGGACGGAGGTCGCCCAAGTCACCTACGGGACGGCAACCGTGGACGACACCTGGGGCTGCGAGGTGCCCATCGGGTTCGACTTCACCTAGTACGGGCAGACGTACAGGGACCTGTGCGTCTCCAGCAACGGGTACCTCTCCTTCGACTCCAGCATCGCCTCCAGCCCCGACACCTCCTCCAACCGCAGTCCCTTCGCCAACGTGGACCTGGACAGCGCCTTCAATATCTACACTTCCCCCAGCATCCCATGGAAACCATGATCGCCCCCTTCTGGGACGATCTCGCCTCCAATGCCGAGAACCAGCGGGTGCTCTATCGCACCATCGGCACCGGGCCCGACCGCGAGT
>JBBQIE010000608.1:0-2332 GCA_038324625.1 Anaerolineae bacterium
GCCGCCCCCCAGTTGGTCATACATCCCTCCGCGAGCCATCTTCTCTAGGGTGAACTCCACCATGTGCAGGAGATCGGCATCCCCCGATCGCGCATACGCCTGCAAGAGAAACTCGAGCGCCGCCGGCTGGGGGAACTTGGGCGCCCCGCCAAACCCACCGTTGACGCTGTCGAACTGCTGCCGAAGCTGCCGTTCCGCTTGCTCCAGCACCCCGGGCCTGAGCCCTTCCCCGGCGGCCGGACCTGCATCCCGCTGCAGAGCCGCCGTGACCTGTTGCGCCTGCTGCTGCACCTTGAGGGGGTCGTCGCGGAAGACGGCCCCGGCCGCCTCCAGCACCTGGCGGAAGGAGGGCATCCCATACCGGGGCTCGGGGGGGAAGTAGGTGCCGGCATGAAACGGCCTGCCCTCCGGGGTAAGGAAGACGCTCATGGGCCAGCCCCCGCGCCCGGTCATCATCTGCACCGCCTCCATGTAGATGGAGTCCAGGTCCGGCCGCTCCTCCCGGTCCACCTTGATGCTCACGAAGAGGCGGTTCATCACCTCCGCTGTCTCCTCGTCCTCGAAGCTCTCCCGCTCCATGACGTGGCACCAGTGGCAGGCGCTGTAGCCGATACTGAGGAAGATGGGCTTGTTCTCCCTCTTGGCCTTCTCCAGGGCCTCCTCTCCCCAGGGATACCAGTCCACCGGGTTGTGAGCGTGCTGAAGAAGGTAGGGCGACGTCTCCTGGGCGAGGCGATTGCGGTGCTGGGGCTCAGACATGCTAACTCCTTATTGTAACTATTTGAATATACCAAGCAGCAATAGGTTCGGCAATCTATGATCCGAGGGTGGTCGCGGGCTCCGGCCCCTTTACTCCGGTGCGCTCACCGCCACCGAGTCCACGATGATGCGATCCCCCTCGCCCCCTCCCGTCACCGGCAGCCGTTCCCCGGTGACGGGATCATAGAGACCGACCTCGATGGCATAGGTTCCCGCCGGTGCTCCCGCGTCTACTATGAAGCAGTGGGTGTCCTCCACCGCCGCGCCCGGACGCCAGCTGGTCGTCGGCCGCGACCCGCCTGCCGGCTGACCGTCATGCTGGCCCCAGATGAAATTGCCGGTGTCGGCGTTGTAGACGTCTCCCAACAGGTGAACGAAAACCGTGTATGGCTCGTCCACCCCGGCCCGCGCCTTCCAGGTCAGAGTGATGCACATCTCCGCTCCGGCCGGATGCGCGCCGGCATCGAGGGCGTAGCCCTCCAGACGGATGGCGTGGTCGAACTCGGCTGCCACCGTCCGCACCGGCCCCATCGTCGCCGGTGGCGGCTCAACCACGGCGGGCGATACCTCCAGCCTGGTCAGCGGCGCCCCTCCCTGGATGCGCACTTGGTAGCGGCCGGGCTCGGGGAGCACGAAACGGTAGGCCACCCGCACTAACTCACCCTCTCCCGGCTCCGGAGAGGGCTCGGCGGTCGCGACCAGCCCCCGCTCACTCAGTAGCTCCAGGCCCGGGTACTCCCCCGGCCGCGGGAGCCACAGGTAGGCGATCCAGTCGCTGCCGGAGCGTCCCCGGCGATAGGGCCACCAAGCCCCCGCCACATCAGTGCCGGTCCCATTCTTGGCCGGGGCCAGAGAGGGCACCGGCAGCCCGGCCTCCCGCGCGAAACGCATCAGCCGCCTCTCCCCGAAGCGCCATTCCTGAGTGTGGCAGGCGTTCTCCTCGCACCACTCCTCCAGGCGACTCAGTAACGCCACCCCCGGGTCGGCGCGCAGGGCGTCCGGGGTCAGGACCAGCCAGACCGTCTCCTGTCCCGGCAGCAGATGAGAGAGGAAGCCGGCGGCCGAGGCAGCGTCCCAGGCCACATCGTTGGGCACGCCGGTCCAGGGTCCGTCGTGATGGTACACGAAGACCGGCCAGTCGCTGTCGGTGTGCAGGAGCACCAGGTCGTCCGGCGCCACGTAGGTGCCGAGGGTGCAGGCCAAGGAGCGGAAGTCATCTTCCGGCACCCGCTCGTCGTAAGCCGGCGCCAGGGCCAATAACATCGGTCCCAGCCCCAGCGCCAAGGTGAGGATTCCCCCCCATCGCCGCCACCGCCAGGCCGCCATCAGACCCACCGCCCAGAGCAGATACACAAAGGGGGCGAAGGCCATGAGGTAGCGGGGCTCCGGTCGGGGGGAGTAGAAGAAACCCCGTGGCTGGGACATGGCGAAGATGACCAGTGGGGGCAGGGTCGCCGCCAATGCCACCCTCCCGAGCCTATCCGACCGTCCCCGGTCCCTTCCCAGACCAAGGCCGGCGACAAACAGGGATGCCACCAGCGAGCCGGCGGCCAGAGCCAAAGGCAGGGAGAAA
>JBBQIE010000609.1:0-2321 GCA_038324625.1 Anaerolineae bacterium
GCGGATGCGGAGGGGGATGCCCCGATCCACCAGGGGCTTCACCGTCTTGGGATGGAGGACCTCGGCCCCGAAGTAGGCCAGTTGGGCCGCCTCCACGTAGGTCAGCTCGTCCAGGGTGCGGGCCTGGGGGACGATCTTGGGGTCGGCGGTGAGGATGCCGTCCACGTCGGTCCTGATCCAGACCTCGTCGGCGTCCAGGGCGGCGCCGAAGATGGCGGCGGAGTAGTCGCCCGCCCCTCGGCCCAGGGTGGTGGGGGTGCCGGCACGGTCGGCGCCGACGTAGCCGGTGATGACGGGGATGGCGCCCTCGGCGATGATGGGGCGCACCACCGCCTCGGCGCGGGCGCGGGTGTCCTCCATGAGGGGAGCGGCACTCCCGAAGTTGGAGTCGGTGACCACCACCCCGGTGGCGTCCACGAATTGGGACGGGAAGCCGCGGGCCCGGATGGCGGCGGCCAGGAGGGTGGCGGAGAGCTTCTCGCCCATGCCGGCCACGCGGTCCAGGGCCCGGAGGGTGAGCTCGCCGACGACGGATAGCCCCTCGCCCAGGGTGAGCACCTCCTGGAGGCGCTCGTCCACGAAGGCCCGGACCCGCTCCAGGTCCTCTCCGTCTAGGAGGGCCTCGGCTACGGCGTAATGCTTGCGGCGGAGATTCTCCACCTCGGCTTGGACACGCTCCCGGTTGCCTTCCGCCGCCAGCCGACCGATGTCGCGGAGGCTGTTGGTGACGGTGGCCATGGCCGAGACCACCACCACTATCGGGCCGGGCCCGGATTCGACGGCTAATTGGGCGGCCTGGGCGATGCGTTGGGCGTCGCCGACGGAGGTTCCCCCGAACTTCATCACGATCATGGCTACTGACCTCCGCCGATGACGGGCATGACCACCAGCCGGTCCCCGTCCCGGACCTTTCGCTCCAGGGCCTCGGCCCCGGAGAGACGCTCCCCGTTGAGGTAGACGTTGACGTAGGGGTCGAGGGCGCCCTGGGCGTTGACCAGGCGGCGGCCCATGTCCGGGTACTGGTGGTTCAGGGCCTGGATGGCCTCTCCCACCGTCTCGGCGGGGACGGCGACCTCGGGGTGGCCGTCGGTGGCCTTCCGGTAGGGGGCGGGGATGGCGAAAGTGACGCTCATGGCTCCTCCGGGCATTAACCGAACGCGCCTCTCCGCCGAAAACCGAAGAGGCGCCAGACGTGGCTGTATGAGGCGATGCTAGCAGGGTGGGCTGGAGTTGGCAACCCTGGGGGGATGGTCTCACGCAAAGGCGCGAAGGAGGACGGCGGTCTGAAGGCCGCCGCGGACACTGCCGTGCCTATTGCTGAAGGCCTTCGGCCAGGGTAGAGGCCACACGGTCTTCTTGGCCGAAGGCCCTCAGCGGGCGCCTTTAGTCGCCCGCCCCTCCCGCCTCGTCTGCCGGCGCTTGCCCCAGGGCCCACCCCAACCCCGTTCTACCCTCACTCGAACCAGGACAGCTCCCCTGAGCATATTCAAGGCAATGGGACTTTCTGCCGATAAGTAACGGGACCCGAAGGGGGCTCATTGCCCTGCTATGATGGGAGAAAAGGGAGGAGCCATGGATGACCTAGGGGGCACGGGATCGGGGCGGTTGGAGGAGACGAAGCGGCTGGCCCGCATCCTGGACCTGCTCCAGCACCTGTGCGTGGCCCCTCGGCGCTGGACCCGCCGGGCCCTGGCGGAGAAGTACGAGGTGAGCGAGCGCCAGATCCAGCGGGACCTGACCCTGGTCCGCAACCGCCTGCATCTGGACCTGAAGCGGAGCGTGGAGGGCTACTACCTGGGAAGCGTCCCCCGGCTGCCGGTGGTGTCGTACACCCTCTCCGAGGCCCTAGCCCTGCTGCTGGCGGCCCAGGCCGGGAGGGAGTTCGGGGTGGGCTCGGGGGAGCTGGCCTCGGCCATCGGGCGGCTGGAGTCGGTCTTGCCCAGGGAGTTTGAGCCCCTGCTGCGGCAACTGACGGCGGAGGAGGGAGGGTCGGGCGATGGCGAGGGGCCCCTGCTTCAGCTCGGAAGGGCCCTGGCCGGTCGGCGCAAGCTGCGGCTGACCTACAGCAGCGCCAGCCGGTAGGGGGTGGTGGAGACGCGGGTGGTACACCCTTACCTGCTGCTTCCCCGCAACCGGACCTGGTATTTGGTGGGGCATTGCGAGTTACGGGGGGCGGTCCGCACCTTCAAGGTGGATCGGATACGAGAGGCGGAGCTGCTCCCGGACCGGTTCCAGGTCTCGGCGGACTTCAGCCTGGAGGAGGTGGCCGGCCCGGCCTGGGGGCTGATGTGGGGGGCGGCCGGGGAGCCGGAGGAGGTCCG
>JBBQIE010000610.1:0-2317 GCA_038324625.1 Anaerolineae bacterium
GGCACTGGGGCTGCTGAGTGGCCTGCTATTCTCCTTGATGGTGCGCGAGAATCTGCTGCCGGCTCTGGGCCGGGGCTTGGGCGAGGGTCTGACCGTTCAGCTACGACTACGCCCGGAGGTTTCGGCGCTGGCGGTCACGGAGAGCAACCTCTCGGTGACAACCGTGGCCTACGTCTTTGGCCTGCTCCTGGTCGGGGCCGCGCTCCACCGCAAGGTGCGCGGCTTCAGAAGGCCGGGCCCATGACCTCAGGGGAGTTCAGGAGGATCCATTTCGTGGGGGTTGGCGGAGCGGGGATGTCGGCTCTGGCCGCTATCTCGTTGGCCGCCGGCCTAGAGGTTTCCGGGTCGGATCGAGCTTGGAATGACATCGTCGGCGACCTTGAACGCAAGGGGATGACCTTCCAGCTCGGCCATGAACCGGATCTGGTCCGGGGGGCGGAGCTGCTGGTGGCCTCCTCGGCGGTGCCGGCGGACAATCCCGAGTTGGCCTGGGCTCGGGATCAGGGCATACCGGTGTGGAAGCGACACCAATATCTGCCCTGGATCTCACGGGGGAAACGTCTCTTGGCCGTGGCCGGCAGTCACGGCAAGACCACGGTTACGGCCCTGGTGGCCCACATCCTAACGGTGACCGGGCGCGATCCCACGTGCGTGGTGGGGGGAGTGCTCAACCAGTGGGGTACCAATGCCCGCTACGGCTCCGGGGACCTGTTCGTCCTGGAGGCGGACGAGTACGATCGGACGTTCTTGAGCCTCAGTCCTTGGTTGGGCGTGATAACCTCTCTGGAGATGGACCACCCCGACTGCTACGGCTCCTTTGAGGATCTGTCGGCCGCCTTCAGCGAGTTCGCCTCTCAGTGCGAGCGGGTGGTGGCCAACGACGACGCGCCGGCGGTCATGGCGGCCCTGGAAAAGCCGGCCCAGGGCCGGTCTCCGGTCACTTACGGCCGGCGGGAGGGGGTGGACTGGCGGATGCTGTCGGCGCGCCCGGAACCCGCCGGGACCGGCTTCGACTTCCGTGAGCCTTCGGGGTGCATTATCCCGGGTTGGGTCCCGTTGTGGGGGGATCACGCGGGCGAGAATGCCCTGGCGGCGGTAGCGGCAGCGTTCGAGGCTGGGGTGCCGATGGCCGACTCGGTGGCGGCGCTGCGGAGCTTTGGGGGGGTAGGTCGCCGCTTCTCCGTGGCCGGGCCTTACGGAGGAGTATACTTGGTGGACGACTATGCCCACCATCCCACCCACATCAGGGTCGTCATCAGCGCCGCTCGGCAGCGGTTCCCCGGGAGTCGTCTGGTGGTCCTGGTGCAACCACACACCTTCTCCCGACTAGCGGCGCTCTTCGAGAAGTACGTTGACTCCCTTGGCCAGGCGGATCTGGCCCTGCTCCTGCCAGTGTACGGCTCGCGCGAGCGGGGAGACAGCGTGGGAGTCACGATGGGCCTGGCTCGGGCGGCCGGCGCCCGGGCACTGGCGTCGCTCGATGAGGCGGCGCGGGTTCTTCCCGGCCTGTTGAGAGAGGGAGATGTGCTGCTGAACCTGGGGGCAGGGGACAACGTTACCCTTACTCCCCGCATCGCCGAGGCGCTGGAGGTTCGGTCGGCGGAGCGTAGTGGTGGAGATTGAGGTGCGCGAGTGGGTGCCATTGGCGCCCTTCACTACCATGGGGATCGGCGGCCCGGCCCGCTATCTAATGGAGGCGGAGAAGGCTCACCAGGTGCGGGACGGCATTGCTTGGGCCGTCTCCGCCGGACTGCCCTGGATGGTGATGGGCCAGGGGTCCAACCTGCTGGTGGATGATGCCGGGTACGATGGCCTGATGGTGGTCTTTCGGAGCGCCAGCCGGCCGTCTTGGGAGGAATTGGACGTTCACACCGTCGAGAATGAGGCCCATCTGACGGTGGATGCCGGGGTTGGAATTGCCACTCTGGCGCGGGAGATGGCTCGACATGGATACGCCGGCCTGGAATGGGCGGCGGGTATGCCGGGGACCGTGGGTGGGGCGGTGGCCGGGAACGCCGGTGCTTTCGGCACTTGCATGGCCGACTTGCTGGAATCGGCGCTGGTGATTACCGACGATGGTGAGCAGGAGTACCAGGCCTCTGAGTTGGGCCTGAGCTATCGTCAGTGTGTTCTGCTGCAACGTCTGACTCCGGCGTCGCTGCTGGAGGTGGCGTTGGCCCTGAGGGAAGACGACCCTGCGAGGTGCGAGGAGCGAGTGGCGGAGTACTTCCACCGACGGCGGGCGACGCAACCATCGGGAAACAGCGGCGGATGCGCCTTTCGCAATCCTCCCGACCGATCGGCAGGGGCTCTCCTT
>JBBQIE010000611.1:0-2306 GCA_038324625.1 Anaerolineae bacterium
GTCCTCGGGCCGGCTCCACATCAACGGGTGCTCGCCGGAGTCGGACAGGAAGGCCCGGCTGCCGGGGATCTTCATCATCATGGAGCACACCTGCCGGCCCACCTCCGGCAGCATGTCGTCTCGCAGGCTGGCGGTGAACAGGACCGGACAGCGGATCCGGACCAGTTGATCCCCGAACACGTCCCCGCCCCGCTCTCCCAGACGCACCAGAAGGGCGCTGTCGGCCCGAATCACCTCTTCCCAGTCGTCCCCGTGGCCGTGCTGCCAGAAGCCGGCCTGAGCGGGGCCTGCCGGCAGTCGCGCCGCCACCAGGTCGCTCAGGCCCTCGGCCGTCCATTGCTCCACGCAGCTATCGGCCACCACCGCCCGCACCACCTCGGTGTGGATGGCCGCCAGCTTGAGCGCCACTACGGCGCCGCCACTGGCTCCCAGGGCCACGGCGGACTGATAGCCTAGGTGGCGCACCAGCGCGGCAGCATCCCCGGCCGCCTGGCCCCACCAGTCATCGGGCCACACCGGCACCCGTCCCGAGCCGCCCGTGCCCCGGAAGTCCATGGACACCGCCCGGTATCGCGCGCCGAAGTAACCCAAGCTGGCCGAAAGATGGGCGGAGGTGGCGGTGCTGCCGGGTAGAATCAGGAGCAGATCTCCCTCTCCCTGCTCCCGGTAATTGAGCTGGTATCCGTCATTCTCGAAGTAGGGCAATGATGGCCTCCGGCCCAAGAGTGTTACCGGGGGGTGACAAGGTGTCGGCACCGGGGTTCCGGGTGGCAGCATCTCACCACTCAGTGGCCCCACGACTCCGCCAAAGCAGCAGGCTGGAGGCGATCCCGGCGGCCAGGGGGAAGAGGACCACCAACCCTGCCTGGACTGACTCGGCCCCAAGCGGTAGGAACATGCCGTGCTCCAGGTCGTAGAGCAGGTCCATGAGGGCGAGGAAGATCATGGCCCCGTTGGCCATCCACAGGAGAGGCTTCCCCCATGGCCGCCTCCGTTGCAGGCCGAGGCTCCCCACCGCGGCGGCGATCACGATACAGGCGTCAGCCAGGGGGAAAGCCTGCTCGAAGGCCAGGTAGATCTGGTAGTCGGGGGCCGCCGGGGCCCGGGCGCGGGCCAGGCTCGGGGCCAGGAACCAGGCGGCCCAGAAGAGGGATATGCCCAGGGCCACCGCCAGGTTGATGGCCACCACGGCGCGTTGATCGCGTGTCATTCCCCGGACCAGACTCGAAAAGGTCTTCGAGACCTTTAGGGTCTCAGCAGGCGGAGGGCGTTGCCGCCGGTGATCTTGTCATATGCCTCTTGGGAGAGGCTGCCCTCATCGCGGAGGCGCTGGAGCAGACCCAGGTGGTCGGTGCGGGCCTCCGGGCGGCAGCTGGTGACGTCGGTGGCGAAGAGGACCTGGTCCTGGAACTCCTCCAGAAAGCGAATGCCGTAGTCCCGATCGCGGGTCAGGGCTCGATAGCCGCTGCCGGCGGAGATGTCGCAGTACAGGGTGGGGAACCGGCGCAGGAGCTTGGGAAGGGAGCCGTCGGCGGTAATGGGCCCGGAGGGGTAGCCATTCTTGCCCTCAGGGGTGACGTCGGGCCCGATCTCAGCCCAAAAGCCGGGGCCATGCCCCACCACGATGGTCTCCGGGGCCTCCTCCAGCAGCTTCTCCAGCCGAGGCGAGCCGGGGTCGTCCTGGAGGCCGTAGGTGCCGGGGGCGAACCCGGTCCCGTGGAAGACCACCGGCCAATGGCGCTCTCCCACCTGGCGGAACATATTGACCACCCGCGAGTCGTCGAAGGGGATGTTGGCGGTCACCTCGCCAATGCCGCGGCAACCCTGCTCCGCGAACCAGTCCAGGTAGGGGGCGAAGTCCCCCCGGGTGGCGCTCCCGGACCAACGGGGGTCCAGGTTGCCGAAGGGGATGATGCGGTCGGCGTACCGGGCGGCGTCCAGCACCTGGTCGTGTACCGACATATGGGGATTGAGGATGAAGCCGGGGTAGATGGCATCGGGGGAGACGTAGATGGGCAGCAGGACCGCCTGGTCAATACCCTCGTCGTCCAGCCGCTCGATGAGATTCTCGAAAGTGACCCCCGAGTCCTCGATGCCCCGTCCGAGCCCGAAGTCGCCGATGTGGGTGTGAAAGTCAATGATCAAGTGAGCCTCCTGGTGTTGGGCGTGGTTGGGCAGGGGAGCCCTCACCCCCGGCCCCACTCCCACGCAAGGGAGAGGGGAGTCCCGGGGCCGGATCTCATCTCCCCCTCTCCTATCGGGATGGGAGAGGGGGTTGGGGGGTGAGGGCTCCCTCCCACTGGCCC
>JBBQIE010000612.1:0-2305 GCA_038324625.1 Anaerolineae bacterium
GTTGTAGTCCAGCGGCATCTGCATCATGTTGTGCAGGTAGGGCACATCGGCGAAGTAGGCGGCCGTGGCCAATTTGGCCGGCGGGCGAGCGGTCTCCAGGCAACCTTGGGTGCCATAGAGGCTATAGTAGTGGAAAGCGGGCTCGCGGACCACCCCGAAGCCCATCAGCAGTTTGATGACTCCACCGCTCTCGGTCTGGATGAGAGCCGCCTCCATGTCGAGGCTGCCGAGGTCGGGATGGAGCCGGGAGCCGGTGTGCATCCCACTGACGGAGACGCACTTCTCCCCAGTGATGGCCAGTATGGGGCCCAGGCTGTGACTACAGTAGTGGATGGGGGGAAGACTGGCCCTCCAGGTGGGGTTGCCGCCGGCGTCGGTGAGCAGGGAGCCCACGTCGTGGACGTACTCGGCCTCGGCGTACATGAAATCGCCGAGGCGACCGTCGGCGAACATCCGCTGCCAGGAGAGCATCTGACCCCAGTAGCAGCAGTTCTCCGCCATCATGAACTTCTGTTGGGGATGGGCCTTGACGGCGTCCACGATGTCCTGGCACTGGTCAACAGTGGGGGCCAGGAAGACCTCCTGGAGCACATGCGCCCCCGCCTCCAGAGCGGCGAGGGTATGGTCTCGGTGCAGGGGCACGGGCGAGGCGACCACCACCACGTCCGGGGGGTTGGCCAGCATGTCATCCAGGGTGGCGAAGGGCTGGGCGGAGGGGAACCGCTCCACGAAGGAGGCCAGTCGCTCCTGGTCGAGGTCGCACACGGCGGCGAGGGTGCAATCGGGCTGCATGGCGAAGGCGGAGGCCAGGCTGACGCCCCGGCGGGCGCCCACGATTCCGATCCGGTAGTTCACGAACCACCTCCAAATGATAGCTTGGGACGGTCAGTAGGCCGTCGGCCATTCCGAACCAGGGCGCCGGCGGCCCAGAACCCCCAAGAGCAGTATGCCGGCGCCGAACCCGCCGACGTGGGCCCACCAGGCGATGCCGGAGGCGGCGGCTGCCCCGCCGGCGAGGGCGAATACCCCGCTGAAGAGCTGAGATAGGAACCAGAAGCCGATGAAGAGCAGGGCCGGTATCTCCACGAACCAGGGGATGAAGAAGACGGGTATGAGGGTGACGATGCGGGAGTGGGGAAAGGCCAGGACATAGGCCCCCATGACCCCGGCGATGGCGCCGCTGGCCCCCACCACCGGCACCGGGGAGCTCGGCTCCAGAAGGGCTTGGGTCAGGGCCGCCGCCACGCCGCAGAGCAGGTAGAAGAAGAGGTAGCGCCCATGCCCCAGCCGGATCTCGACGTTGTCCCCGAAGATGAAGAGGGCCCACATGTTGCTGAGCACGTGGAACCAGCCCCCGTGAACGAACATGGAGGTGAGGACGGTGAAGACCTCGCCCGTGCCCCCGGCGAAGAGCTGCCGAGGGATGAGCCCGAAAGAGAAGATGAAGGACTGCAACTGCCGGGGCCCCAGGGTCGCCTCCAGGGCGAACACCAGCAGGTTGACGGCGATGATGGCGTAGTTGACGAAAGGCACCCCACGGGCGCGGATGGTGTCTTTGAGGGGAAACACGCGATCAGGCACTCCTGTTGAGTTGGAGCCGGGCGGCCGGAGCGACGGGTGCGATGATAGCGGTGTCCGCCCGACTGGTCAACGGGAGGAGGGCGGAGTTGCCGAGGAGCGCCTAAGCGATTGTCGGCATGGGCGCCTGATGATAGACTCCCACCCAATCCTTCGGAGTGCCGGCGGTCCGTCGAGAAGGCGCCATGCCTCGATTCGCGTGACGGCCGTTTGGAGCTTTGGGAGCCAGGTGTAGCTTATGGCCGATAGCGCCCCCCTCCTTCAAGTCAAGAACCTGAGGACGCACTTTCACACCCGCGATGGTGTAGTCAAAGCGGTAGATGGAGTCTCCTTCGACCTTCACCAGGGGGAGGCGCTGGGTATCGTCGGCGAGTCCGGGTCCGGCAAGACGGTGAGCGCCCTATCAATCGTGCTCCTGGTCCCTATTCCACCGGCCGTTGTCGCCGCCGACGGCATCCTGTTTGAGGGCGATAACCTGCTCGACCTGGACGAGAACCGGATGCGCGAGGTGCGGGGGGCCAAGATCGCCATGATCTTCCAGGACCCCATGACCTCCCTCAACCCCGTGCTCACCATCTCTCATCAGATCTGTGAGGCCCTGGAGCGGCATCTGAACCTGACCGGGAAGCAGGCGCGGGCCCGCGCCGTCGAACTGCTGGAGATGGTGGGTATCCCTCTGGCGGCCGAGCGCCTAGACGACTATCCGCATCAGTTCTCCGGCGGCATG
>JBBQIE010000613.1:0-2296 GCA_038324625.1 Anaerolineae bacterium
CCGGGTCCATGCCCCCCAGCACCGCGTGGGCGGTGTCAATGGTCAGCCCCAGCACCGACTCGGGCACGTTCTTCATCAGGTAGTCGAGCTCATTCTGCCGCTCGACGTTGGTGCCGTAGTGGGGATGTAGGCAGAAGCGCATCCCATGGCGATTGCCCAGCTCCCCGATCTTGGTGGCCTGCTCCGCCGTCCGCGCCAGCACCGAATCGGTGACCCCGTCCTTAGCCCGGGCCCCGGCCTGGAGGTTCATCACCTTGGGGCCCCGCCCCTGGAGGAACTTCAGGTAGCGCTCGGCGTTGGCGTAGTCCTTGTCGAAATCGCCCGAGAGGTGGAAATAGCCGCAGACGAACTCCACCCCGTACTTCTTCATCAGGGTATCGAAGGCCTCGGGCTCGTCCTCGTAGAGGGTCACGATGGAGGCGATGTTCTCCACCGCCTGGTAGCCGATGTCGGCCACCTCCTTGACCCCCTGCTCGAACTGCTCGCGGCTGTTGATACCCCAGGTCCAGACGTTGATGCCCGCTTGCATTGGGAACTCCTTAGTGATTAGTGGTTAGCGGGTAGAGGCGAATGTGAGCGGCTCGGCATTGTACTAGCCACTATCCACTGCCCAAAACATCCTTTCGGCATTACGATGCAGGATGTTGTGTCGGTCGTCGTCGCTGATGTGGGCGCAGAGGACGCAGCCGATGGCGTACTGGGGGTCGAACCAGGGGAGGTCTTCCCCGTAGAGCACCTTCTCCGAGCCCACTTCCTTGACCATGCGCTCGATGATGCCGTTGGCGTGGTAGGCGGCGCATAGCTCCAGGTAGATGTTGTCGTGCTGGGCCGCCACCTCCAGGGCCAAGTCCCACTCCCCGTAGCCGGAGTGCCCCATGAGGAAGTTGACCTTGGGGTACTTCTCCGCCAGTTCGGACCAGAGCGCCGGGCCGTCGAAGGGGCTATACCCCCAGGTGTGCATGAGCACCGGCAGCCCGTGCTCGCTAGCGTACTCCAGCGCCGGGGTGTAGCGGGGGCTGGTGATGGGCTTGCGGTGGTAGTCGGAGAGGAACTTGATGCCCACGAAGCCCCGCGATTGGGCCAGATCCCGCAACGAGTCTTCGAGCCGCTCCGGGTAATTGGGGTTGACGCACCAGTAGCCGAAGAGGCGGTCCGGGTGGGCTTCCATGGCCTCGACCATGGTGGCATGGCCGCGCTTGGGCTCCACCAGCCCGGCATGGGGGGCGCAGACGGCCCGCACCATCCCCGCCCGGTCCATCATCTTCAACATGCTGTCGGCCTCGCCCCGCCCCGGGAAGTAGATGCCCATGTAGGGCCCGTAGTGGGCGTGGGCGCTGATGACCGGGCAGTCCTCGGCCTGGCCGTGTTCCAAGTACTCCTGCCAGAGGCGAGAGGGATTGCTCACAGCTTCACCTCCTGCAACAGACGGCTGAGGTTCCCGGAGCCGATCATCTCCCGGTCCCTCTCGGTGATGTCGGCGTGAAGGACATTGAGCACCGGCCCTCCCATGGGCACCTCCGGGTAGCGGGTGCCGAAGAGGAGCCGCTCCGGCCCGTACTGGCGGCAGAAGTCCTCCAGGCCCCGGCCCTGCTCGTAGGCAGCGATGTCCAGGTAGAGATGAGGGTAGCGCTCGATCAGGGGCCGGAAGTAGCGGTCCTGGCCCCAGACGTTGTGGTTAGCCGCCACCAGGGTGAGGCGGGGGAACTGGCTTAGAACTGTGTCCACCTGCTGCCAGCCCGCTGCCGGCGGCGCCTCCTCCAGGGGGTAGAACAGGGGGATCGAGTGCTCGATCAGCTCCTCGAAGACGGCCCCGAAGGTGGTGGCATTGAGGAGGAACTTGTCCCGCGCCGGGAAGACCCAGAGAGCCTTCACCCCGGCCTCCCCCATGTCGGCCAGAAACCGGTCCACGGTGGGGGCCTGCTCCCCCGTCTGCGGGGGCAGAAGCACCCAGGCCGGGTGCAAGCGGGGATGGTCCCGCGTCTGCTCCACCACCAGTTCATTGCCCACCAGGGGCGAATCGCACCGCTGGGCGGCACAGGTCACCAGGGCCTCGTCCACGGCGCAGAAGTCCATCTCCGCCAGCAGATCCGCCGGGGTGGCGGCGTACTGGATGGGCGGGACGTCGAGAGAGCCGTAGGAGGCGTTACAGTCGAAGAGTTTGATCATGAGCTACTCCCACCAGGCTGGGTGACTCGGATCCCCCTTCCTTCGCAGGGAAGGGGGTTATAGCCAGGCTACTGCCTGGCGCAATAGGCAGAAGCGCAGCGCCTGCCGCTGGGGGGTTAGGTTGGGCTGG
>JBBQIE010000614.1:0-2295 GCA_038324625.1 Anaerolineae bacterium
GGCGACCGCCCTGGCGGCTCGCCCGGAAGTGTCGCCCATCCTCCTGGGGGGCCAGGTGAAGGGGCCGGAGCTATGCACGGTGGGGCCCATGGTCACCGAGAGCCTGGCCCGCATGTCCGCCGATATCCTCTTCCTGAGCACGGCCGGCTTCTCCCTCGAGAGGGGCTTAGCCGAGCCCGACCTGCGCGAGGCCGAGGTCAAGCGAGCCATGATGAAGGCAGCGAGGCACGTCTGCCTGGTGGCCGACTCCTCCAAGTTCGGGGCCATCTACTTCGCCCAGACGGCGCCCCTGGATGCCATCCAGAGCCTGGTGACCGACGAGGGCTTGCCCGAATCCGGACGCCAAGCTCTGAAGGAAGCAGGAGTAGAGGTGATCCTGGCTCCCCTCGCTTCCCCTCCCCGCTAGCCACCAGCCACTCCCCACTACCCACTACATCGCCGTAAAGCGCAGCGACCGAGTATCGGCCTCCTGCCCGGTGGACTGAGCCAGCGGTCCGTAGAGTTCCGGGCGGCGAGTGCGCATCCAGCGCAGACCGGTACACTGGTCCCGCAGGGAGGCGTCCAGGTCCGCCACCACCATGTCGTCGCCCGCCTTCACGGTCTCGGCCAGAATGCGCCCGTAGGGATCGAGGATCATGGCGTTGCCGGTGCGGACCTCGTCGTCGTCCACCCCCACCCCGTTGCTGAAGATGAGGAAGAGGCCGTTATCGTGGGCACGAGTGGGAAGCCAGCGCATCAGCCACTCCCGGCCCTTGGGGCCCCGGAACTCGACCTCGATGGCCGCGGGGTCCTGGAGGCGATTGTCCCATAGGGCCCGTTCCACCCGGCCCATGGTGTGGGGATCCTTGAGGGCGCAGCCGCCGGTCTGGTGGGGAGCCAGGAGGATCTCGGCCCCCTGCAGGGCCGTCAGGCGCACGTTCTCCCCGATGTTGTTGTCGTAGCAGGTGAGAATGCCGACGCGGCAGTCGTGGGGGTCGTCGTAGACGGTGTATTCCGATCCAGAGGCGATGTGTTCGCTGATGAAGGCGTGCAGCTTGCGGTGGCGGACCATTCTCCCGTCGGGAAGGGCCACCACGTAGGTGTTGTACATGGTGCCGTCGTCGGTCACCTCCACCAGGCCGGCGCCCAGGGTCAGGCCATGCTCTTGGGCCAAGGCGGACAGGGCCCGCGACGAGGGTCCCTCGAAGACGGGCTCGGCCAGGGCCAGCAGGTCCGGCCGGGAGAGCTTGCGCAGGAACCAGTAGCCGGTGAGGCAGCACTCGGGGAACACGATGATCTCCACCCCTTGGCCGGCCGCCTGCCGGGTGAAGGACTCGACCTTGTCCAGGTTAGCCCGCTTGTCGCCGTCCGCGTGCTCGAACTGCACCGCCGCCACTCGGATGTCTCTCATGTTCCGCTCCCGTTCCTTTGGGGATGGTCCGCCTGGCTCCAGATTACCGCACTCGGGCCAGGCCGCAAAGGGGGAAGCCGTTCCGTCGCGTTGACAGACCCCAGGCCGCGGGCTAACCTCCGAGCTGTCGAGCCGCACGGCGGAGTCAGCCCGGTCCGGCCTTTCTACCTTGGCATAGCTTACCCGGAGGTAGTCGAATGTCCGAGAAACCCTACGGCATCGCCCTCATCGGCGCGGGGGTGATCGCGCCCGTGCATCTCGAGGCTCTGAGCCTCATCCCCGAGGCCAAAGTGGTGGCCGTGTGCGACGTGGTCAAGGATAAGGCCGACGCCCTGGCCGCCAAGTACGGCGCCGAGGCCGCCTACGACTACCACGATCTCCTGGACCGAGACGATATTGACGTCTTCGAGATCGTGGTCTGGAGTGGGCGTCACGCTCAGATCGGCATCGAAGCGGCCAAGGCGGGCAAGAACGTCTTCGTCACCAAGCCCATTGACGTCTCCCTGGACGCCATTGACGAGTTGATCGAGACCTGCGATGCCAACGGGGTGAAGCTGGGGGCGGTACACCAGTTCCGCAGCTATCCCTCCTACCAGGCCACCCGGCAGGCAGTTTCCAGCGGGGCCATGGGCAAGATGGTGATCGGGAACGCCTTCGTCCCCTGGTACCGGGCCCAGTCCTACTACGATGGGGACGAGTGGCGCGGCACCTGGAAGTGGGACGGCGGCGGGGCCCTGATGAACCAGGGGGTCCACTTCGTGGACCTAATTCAGTGGATCATGGGCGGGGTCAAGGAAGTCTTCGCCTACGTGGACATCGCCGCCCACCACGAGCGCATCGAGGTGGAGGACGTGGCGGTGGCGGCGGTGCGCTTCCACGACGACTCCATCGGCACCATCCAGGGG
>JBBQIE010000615.1:0-2293 GCA_038324625.1 Anaerolineae bacterium
CCCTCCCGATCCTTCAGGAACCGATAGGGGGCCGACGAGCGCTTCTTGAAGCCCAGAAGCAGCACCACCCCTGCGCGCCGACAGGCATCGGTGATGGTATCGCAGTCCGCCGGCGTGGGAGCCATAGGCTTCTCGCAGAGAACGTGTATCCCCCGCTCGGCCGCCGCCACCGCCAGCGGGCGATGTGACGCCGGTGGAGTACAGATGCTCACCGCGTCCAGGGGTTCCGACTCCAACATGGCCAACCCGTCGTCGTAGGTCCGCACCCCATACAGGGCCGCCGCCCTCTCGGCCTTATCGGCCCGAGGCTCGGCCACGGCCGTCGGCTTCACCCCTTCCAGGCGGGCGTACTCCTGCAAGTGCCGCTCCCCGATGCCGAGACCTATGACCCCCACCCGCAACGCCATCGCCGTCCCTCCCCGGGGCCGAGATCTTCGGTCCCCATGTGCGTTCCCAGCGCAGTATAGGAGCGCCAAGCATAGGTGTCACCCGTCGCCGGGACCGGGTTGCGGTCGAGCGCGCCTGGTCCTTACACTGGTCAGCGGTGCAGACCGAGCGGGAGACGGGGACAGCGATTCGTCGGCCAAGGAGAAGGGAACATGCGCATGACCACGGACTTCGAGTGCGGCAACGGCAAGAACATCGAGGAGATCGTCCCTGGGCACTTTCGTCTGGAGGAGGTGGGCGAGACCCCACCCTACTGCAAGTACTTCTGCGCCCGCCTGGAATCCCAGGGCGACGGAGGCCGGGTCCGGGTGGACGTCTACCCCGACCCGCTCCTGGGTGAGGCCGGTCGCCAGGGGATGATGGGTCACTACCCCTCCCAGTTGTGGGTGTCCGGCGACGAGATGGCCGCCTGGAGACCGACCGAGAACGCCCTCGACCGGACGGCGGAGTTCCACGAGACCCATCTGAGCTTCGAGGTGCGCCTACCCCCGGACTCTCGGGTCTACGTGGCCAGCAACGCCGTGG
This sequence comes from Anaerolineae bacterium, assembly GCA_038324625.1. Classification (GTDB taxonomy): domain Bacteria; phylum Chloroflexota; class Anaerolineae; order DRVO01; family DRVO01; genus JBBQIE01. The sequence goes on from JBBQIE010000615.1 coordinate 973, forward strand.
CCCCCTACTCCCTGGTGGCGGCCTGGGCGGGCGAGCTACTCACGGGAGCATCTTCCTCAGGTGAGTCCCTGGTGCTGGGTAAGAGCTTCGAGGGGCGCGACATCCCGATGGTGCATCTACCCGCCACCGGCCCTGCCTCCACCCCGGTCTTCATTCTCGCCGGGCAGCATCCCTCCGAGCACTGCGGCGTCTACGCCGCCATGGGAGTGGCCGAGTTCCTGGTTTCCGCTCACCCGGAGGCCATCGCCCTACGGGAACGGTTCCAGTTCTGGATCTGCCCCATGATCAACGTGGACGGCAACGTCCACGGCCGGAATGGCTGGACCATGCAGGACGTGAACATGTCCGGCGACTTCGCCAAGGTCGCCGAAGGTCAGGTCCCACGGGCGACCGAGGATGCCCTGCTCTGGCGCCGGCTCATCGGGGAGATACGACCGGAGCGGATGCTGCACTTCCACGGCTACATGGGCAAACGTGGCTTCCTGGACTTCCCCTACGACGGAATGTACACCTTCGCCGACCCGCGAGCGGTCTACGGTAACGGCGACCTCGTCCGTCGCTACCAGGCCCTTCAGGACCGTCTCCGCTGGGACACCGACGGCCTCACCGGGCACAGTCGGCCCTCGGTTCTGGGCGAGAACTCCCTGGAGTATCAGTTGGCCCGGCTCCTCGGCACCCTGCCGGCGTTCTACGAGATCAACCACGGCTACCACGGCGTCTGGGCCTCCAAGCGCAAAGGGGCGCAGGTGCTCCGAGCGATACTCAGCCACGAAGAGTAGTCCGGGCCGGCCGGTGACCTGGCGGAGGGCAGGGCGCGCTGGTGGTCCGCCCAACCCATCCTTATCGGGTCTGCCAGTTGAGGGCACCACCGGGCGATGCTAGAATCACGCTCGCTTCGCTCGTGCCGGGGGCCGCAGTGCCATCGGCTATTTGGAGGACAACGTGACCGAACGAGAGCGATACCGGCAGGCCCTGCTTTTCGGCAAGCCCGACCGTGTCCCCCTAGACCCGGGCGGGCCGAGGCAGTCCACCCTCCGGGTATGGCACGAACAGGGCCTGCCGGAGAAGTATGGTCGTGGCGGCTGGTTCGACTACCTGATGGAGGTGGTCGGTGTTCGGCGCCAGCCTACCCAACCTCACGTGGATCCCGGGGTCTCCTTCCGCATGATCCCCACCTTCGAGGAGAAGGTGCTCGAGCACCGCGACGGGCACTACATCGTCCAGGATTGGATGGGCGCGGTCACCGAGATCTCCGACGAGTTCGATTACACCTACATCCGCAACGCCATAGACTTCGTCACCCGCAAGTGGCACCGCTTTC
>JBBQIE010000616.1:0-2292 GCA_038324625.1 Anaerolineae bacterium
CACGCCCAGGACCTGGTCACCTGGGAGGCGCGGGTGGAGACCATACTGGCTGCCCTGGCCGATCTGAAGCCGGTACGGGCGACCAGGAAGACGCCCTATGGAATCGGGCAGCAGGTGCCGCTGGCGGCCATCACTTGGGACCCGTCGGCCCTGGGGCTGGATCACGCCGAGGCGGCCCGGCAGCTGCTTCAGGGACAGCCTCGGATCGCGGTGCGAGTGGTGACCCCGGATAACTACGCCTTCGCCGGCTTCACCAGTCCGGAGATCCGCGCCTACGTGGATAACCTCCAGCCGGGGGAGGAGCAGGTGGTGGCCCGGCGCCTGCGGGAGGTGCTCTCCGGGGCTGATTGAGGATCGGTGGACGGGGTGGACACGCTCCCTACTGCCCACTAAGGGCTTGTCAAAGTATTACGTCCCGATTGGGAGGCGGTTGGCTGGCGGAGGCAGGTACCTGGCACGGGATGTGCGATAGGTTGTGAGGACACCTGTTGAGTGACGGAGGAGCGCATGGCATCCTCGGATTGGCATGAGTGCCAGTGTCCCTTGTGCCAGCAGTCGGCCGAACATGCCGGCCGTGAGTTGCATCGGCAGATGAACCTATTGCTGAGTCGCCTGGACGAGCAGCAGCGCCGCTGGTATGCGGCCCTGGAGTCCAAGCGGATCGGGTATGGGGGCGACGCGGTCGTGTCGCAGATCACTGGGATGGATGAGAAGACGATCCGCCGTGGTCGGGCGGAACTGGAGTCTTCGCTAGAGGGGCGGCCTGCCGATCGGGTGCGTCTGCCGGGGGCCGGCCGGCCGGCTGTTGAAAAAAAGACCCGGTGATCACGAGCATCCTGCAGGGGTTGGTGGGGCCGGAGACGGCGGGCGATCCGATGAGCCAGCAGAAGTGGGTGCGCAGCAGCCTGCGGCAGCTGAGTCGGCGCCTGGAGGGGGCAGGGCATCCGGTCAGCCATTCCACCGTCGGTCGCTTGCTGGGCCAGTTGGGCTATGCTCTCCACGTCAACGCCAAGAAGGTGGAGGCCAGTGCCAGCCATGCCGACCGCAACCAGCAGTTCGAGCACATCGCGGCCCAGCGGCAAGCCTTCGAGGCCGCTGGGCTGCCGATCATCAGTGTGGACACCAAGAAGAAAGAGCTGATCGGCAACTTCAAGAACGGCGGACGAGCCTGGAGTAGGGAAGCCGAGGCGGTCAACGTCCATGACTTCCCCCAGGATGGCTTGGGGCGGGCGGTTCCCTATGGCGTCTACGACGTGACCGGCAACCGCGGTGCCCTCTATGTCGGGTCCTCGGCCGACACGCCGCAGTTTGCCGTGGACGCGATCACTCGTTGGTGGCAAAGCGAGGGGCGCACAGGCTTTCCGGCAGCGACCCAACTGCTGATCCTGGCCGATGGGGGAGGCAGCAATGGCTGGCAGCCCCGGTTGTGGAAGCAGCAAGTGCAGGCACAACTGAGTGACCAACTGGGTCTGACGGTGACCGTTTGTCACTATCCGACCGGCTGCTCCAAGTGGAACCCCATTGAACATCGCCTGTTCAGCCACATCAGCCTCAACTGGGCGGGCAAGCCCTTGCGCACGTGGGACGGCATGCTGGCGCACATCCGTGGCACCAAGACGGCCACCGGCTTGGAGGTGAGTGCCTTCCTCCAAGAGGGGGAATACAAGACTGGGCAGAGCGTCTCCGATGCCGAGATGGCGAGCCTCAACCTCAAACGACATGCAGTCTGTCCCAACTGGAACTACACCATTCGGCCACGCACGACTGGTGACCTCGACCCTACAACCCAACCGTCACATCGGGAACTTGTTCTTTGACAAGCTCTTAGTCTGCTCTTAGGCGGGCGGGGCGGACCCGATTCTAGGAGTCGGAGCGTATCTCTGACAGCAGGCGCGAGGGGCCTTCGAGAGAGGCGGCGTGCTGCATCATGTCTCGCCAGGGGTCCTCTTTTTGTCCCAGGCGCCGGAAGATGTTTTCCAGGCGGTAGCGCTGGGAGTATAGCGACCGGTCCCCGAGTTCCTCCCAGTCCAGGGGCGTGGCCACCGGGGCCCCAGGCTTGGCCCGCACGCCATAGGGGGCGACGGCCGTCTGGCCGTAGGCATTGCGGAGGTAATCGAGGAAGAGGCGTCCTTGCCGCTTCTCCTTCCGCACCTCGCTGGTGAGTCGGTCCGGGTATCGGTCGGCGAGGACCGCGGCGACGCGGCGGGCGAAGTCCCGACAGGCATCGAAATCGGCACTTCGGTCCAGGGGGACCACCACGTGCAGGCCCCGGGACCCGGTGGTCATGAGGAA
>JBBQIE010000617.1:0-2272 GCA_038324625.1 Anaerolineae bacterium
GCCCGGGTCATCCTGCGGTTTTTGTTTTCTGGTCCACCCCGCCGGGCCCGGCGTCCCACCCTATGTTGGGGGTTGTTTCCCCGGCACCCTCATGGGCCCGCCGTGTGGCCGGGCCCCCCCTTTCTGTGTCTCAGTCCCACGAGGCTACGGCAGATAGGAGAAGGGATTGCGCTGGACCCCGTTCTCCCGCACCTCGAAGTGCAGATGGGGCCCGGTCGAGCGACCGGTGGAGCCCACGGCGCCCACCACGTCGCCCTTGGACACCTGCTGCCCGGCCTCCACACTGATAGTGCTCAGGTGGGCGTACAGGGTTTCCAGGCCGTTGCCGTGATCAATGATGATGTGATAGCCGTAGCTATAGGTCAGCCAGGAAACCAGCACCACCGTGCCGCCGTCGGCGGCCGTCACCGGCACCCCGGACTTGGTGTGGATGTCAATAGCCGGGTGATAGCCGCTGTACCTCTGGGTGATGAGCCCGTTCAGGGGCCAGGCTAGGGCTCCGCTGCCCGGGTTAGGCTCCACCACCTTGGCCTCGTACACCTGGTTCACCGGCACCGGTACGACGGTGGGGATCACCCGCGGGGGCGGGTCGGGCAGCAAGGCCCCGGGGACGATCAGGCGGGCCCCGACGGTGAGGCGATCCGGCTCCTCGATGGAGTTACCCGGGTACGCCAGTATGGTCTCCAGGGAGACGTGGTACTTCTCGGCGATGGCCTGCAGCGACTCCCCTTCCGCCACCAGGTGATAGGCGCCGTCGAGGGGCAATACCACCAGTTCCTGCCCCACCTTCACCAGGTCGGACCTCTCGACCAGGCTCTCATTGGCCCAGACCAGGGTCCGCTGATCGAGCCCCAGGCTCTCGGCGATGCCCGAGGGAGTGTCCCCTTCCTGAACCACGTAGATGGAGGGCTCGTACTGGGGATAGAGACCCTGAGTGGTGTGGACCAGGGCCCGACGCTGGAGGACGGGAGCCGCCGGGTTCTGCCCGACAGACCGAGCCCCGCGGAACGACAACTGCCCGTCGTCGAAGTGAAACGGCATCAGGGCCGCGGATTGAGGTTGGGGAAGAGAGAGGAAAGAACCGGGCCAGACCGCCGCTGGGGATACTGCCAGTAGAACTACTACCCCTAGGAGAGCCAGGTGCAGCCCGTGCCGACGCCACCCCAGAACTCCCGCCGGGTCAAAGCACCGCATCCGAGAGACAAGACTCCGGAGACGATCCCAAGTCCTCTGCCGCGACACCTGCCCCGCCGGTCGCCAGATACCCGCCCGCGGAGCCGGAACGGCCCTTGTGAAGTCAATCTTCTCCAAACGAGAAGCTCCGGCGTGCCTGAGTGATAGTGGACGACCCCCATCGAGGCCGCCAATCCAGGTCCGGCACTGTGACCGCACAGTCCACACGCAGTGTAGTCACTCGCTGAGGCTCTGTCAACCTCCTAAATGGCTTCTTTGTTCAGAGTGAGCAAGAACTCGTGGTTGTTGCTGGTCTTGCGCAGTCGCTCCAGAACCAGTTCGGTCGACTCAGTACCACCCCCGAGGGCCGAGACCATCTTTCGCAGGGTCCATATGCGGCTGAGGGAGTCCTGGTCAATGAGCAGTTCTTCACGCCGGGTGCCGGATCGTTCGATGTCAATGGCCGGGAACACCCGCCGTTCCTGGAGCCGTCGGCTGAGATGCAGTTCCATGTTGCCGGTGCCTTTGAACTCCTCGTAGATCACGTCGTCCATGCGGCTGCCGGTGTCCACCAGGCAGGTGGCGATGATGGTGAGGCTGCTGCCTTCCTCGGTATTGCGGGCGGCGCCGAAGAAACGCTTGGGAGGGTAGAGGGCGGAGGGGTCGAGGCCGCCGGAGAGGGTCCGACTTGAGGGGGGAACCACCAGGTTGTAGGCACGGGCCAGCCGAGTGATGCTGTCTAGAAGGATGGCCACGTCCTTACCCGTCTCCACCAAACGCCGGGCCCGGTGCAGCGCCATCTCCGCCACTCGGCAATGATCCTCCACCTCATCGTCGAAGGTGGAGGCCACCACCTCGGCGTCCACCGACCGATCCATGTCCGTGACCTCTTCCGGGCGCTCGCCGATCAAGCATACCATCAGGTGAATATCTTCATAGTTGCTGGTGATGGCGTTGGCGATGTGCTTGAGGATAGTGGTCTTGCCGGCCTTGGGCGGGGACACGATCAGGCCCCGCTGTCCGCGCCCGATGGGAGCGAACATGTTGATCATGCGCGTGGTGAGAACATCGGGAGTGGTCTCCAGGTTGAGGAGCTCGG
>JBBQIE010000618.1:0-2266 GCA_038324625.1 Anaerolineae bacterium
CCAGCCGCATGGTCACCTATCGGCAGGAATTGCTTCGCCCTTTAGGCCCTGGGGCGTAAAGGTGCCATGAACCTGCCCACTGCACCCCGAACGCGCTGGACCGACCCCGGCCTGACCACTACACTGGCGGCACACATCCCCACTCCCAGCTATCCTGGAGGAGATCATGGATCAAGATCACCTGCACCTGAGCACCCGCCGGCAGACCCCTCGGCGCACGGGGAGACAAGGTTGGAGCATCAACGACCTCGAGGTCTTCTGGCCCCCATCCCGGACCGCCATCGTGGTAGTGGATATGTGGGACACCCATTGGTCCTGGGGGGCCACCGAGCGGGTGAATGTGCTCGCCCCTCGGATCAACACTGTCCTGAAAGTGGCCCGCGACCGGGGTGTCCTCGTCATCCACGCTCCCTCGGACACCATGGATTTCTACCGGGAGCACTCGGCCCGGCGTTGGGTCCTGGACCTGCCGCACGCTGAGCCGCCCCCGCCCCTACCCCACGACGATCCCCCCCTGCCCATTGACGACTCCGACGAGGGCTCCGACACCGGCGAGCCCACCTGGAGTCGCCCTTGGACCCGGCAGCACCCGGTCATCGAGATTCAGGACACGGACGCCATCAGCGCTGACGGGCAGGAGGTCTACAACGTCCTGGCCGGCCGCGGCATCGGCAACCTGATCTACATGGGCGTACACACCAACATGTGCGTGCTCAACCGGCCCTTCGCCATCAAGCGCATGGTCGGCTGGGGGTTCAACGTGGTCCTGGCGCGAGACCTGACGGACGCCATGTACAACCCCATGCGCCCGCCCTACTTGAGCCACGAGGCGGGCACGGGCCTGGTGATCGAGTACATCGAGAAGTTCTGGTGTCCCACCATCACCAGCGACGACCTCACCGCGATTCGGTAGAAGGCGCGCTTCCCTAACCGGCATCCCGCTGGAAGGACGGTATCTATGGACAGACCCATCATCGCCTTGACCATGGGAGACGCGGCCGGGATCGGCCCGGAAGTGCTGGTGAAGGCCCTTGCCGATGCAAAGGGCCGCGAGCCCTGCCGCCCCTTCGTGGTCGGCGATCCGGGGGTGATTCGCCGAGCCGGCGCGCTCGTCGGCGCCGACCTCGAGGTCCGGGCCATCTCCGACCTGGCGGGGGCCCAGTTCCTGCCCTCGACCATCGAGGTGATGCGCCCGCCGGGTCTGGAATTGGGCTCCTACGAAATGGGGACCCTGGATGCGTCCCTGGGCCGAGCGGCGGGGCTCTGCCTGGCCCGGGCCTACGAGTTGGCCATGGACGGGCAGGTGCAGGGGGTGGTATCGGCGCCGCTGAACAAGGAGGCTTTCCACCTGGCCGGGTATCACTACCGGGATGAGCTGGAGTATTTGGCGGACATCACCGGCAGCCGAGACACGTACACCGTGGGAGCGATCAGCCCCACCCTCCTGACCGTGGCCGTCACCGAGCACGTTCCCTTCCGGTCCATCGCCGGGGCGGTCACCAAGAAGAGTGTGCTCGCCCACATCCGCCGCCTGCACGCCGTCTGCCGAAGCCTCTCCTCCCCCGATCCCCGGTTGGCGGTGGCCGCCTTGAACGTCCACGGGGGCGAAGGGGGGCTCTTCGGACTGGAGGAGATCGTCGAGATCGGCCCGGCCATCGAAGAGGCCCGGAGGTGGGGGGTGAGGGTGGAGGGGCCCTGCCCCGCCGACACCGTCTTCGTGCGGGCCCGGGAGGGCGAGTTCGACGGGGTGGTCTGCATGTACCACGACCAGGCCAACATCGCCCGCAAACTCCTGGCCACTCGGAGCGGGGCCACCCTCTTCATGGGGCTGCCGGTGCCCTGCGGCACCACCGCCCACGGAACCGCCTTCGACAAGGCGGGCCAAGGCATCGCCGACCCCGGCAGCCTGGCCCACGCCCTGGAGTACGTCTCGCTGCTGGTGGCTGGTGGCCGGTGAATAGCAAAACAGTCCCTCCCACCAACCACTCAGCTTTCGCGTGAATTTGGAGCGGGTCATGGGGAATTCTCCGTCAGGCGTTGATAGAGGTCCTTGGAGAGGCCCAGGTGAGTCAGGATGCGTTCCAAGGGACCGGAAAGAGGGGTGATGTGCCACAGGCTCTGACCACACGACTGTATATGGGTCAAGGTGATCTCGGCCCGTCCGAAGGCCTCGAGCATCCTCGGCGCCGTGGGCCTGTCGGTTGCTCGCTCGGGCTGGCCGGCATAGAGGCCCTCCAGAACCTCGTGCGCCTTGGCCAGTTCACCC
>JBBQIE010000619.1:0-2263 GCA_038324625.1 Anaerolineae bacterium
TCCGGCCGGAGCCGCCAGTGATAGCGGGGCCCGGAGTAGCGAGGAGTCACGTAGATGCGTTCGCCCACCTTGGCGCTCACGTTACCCCCAGCCGAGTCGGTCAAGAAGCGCTCGTAGAACCAGCGGCCGATGTAGATCACTTCCTCGATGACGCCCATATCCGTCCCCACTACACTCACTGAACTCGCCTCCACCAATGCTGCTCGGCAATCCGGCTCGGTGGACGGGCCGGGTCTTGACCCCGCCACTCCGCCTACTCTATGATGCCGGCATGTCCGAAACGGTGTCCGCTCTGAGAGAAGGCGACCTCGGCCAGCTCCTGAAGGCCATGAGGCCCAAGCAATGGGCCAAACAGGTCTTCATCCCCGCCGCCCTGGTCTTCGACGGCAAGCTGTTCAGCCCCTACTACCTGGGGCGGACCATCTTCGCCGTGATCGTCTTTTCCCTCATCTCCGGGGCCGTGTACCTGATGAACGACCTGGCCGACATCGAGAAGGACCGGGCCCACCCGCAGAAGCGCCACCGACCCCTGGCCTCCGGCCGTCTCTCCCCCGCAACCGCCAGGGTGGCCATCGTAATCCTGCTGGCGGCTTCCCTGGCCGGTGCCGCCCTGCTGAGCACCGGGTTCCTGGCCATCACCGTCATCTACTTCGGCATCAACGTGGCCTATTCGTTCTCCCTCAAGAACCAGATGATCCTGGACCTGATGGTGGTAGCGGCCGGTTTCGTCCTCCGAGTGATGGCGGGCGTGGTGGTGGTGGACGTGGCCCGCTTCTCGCCCTGGCTCTACGTCTGCACCACCTTCTTGGCCCTCTTCATCGCCATCAGCAAGCGGCGCCACGAGCAGGTCCTCCTCGCCGAAGAAGCGGGCCAGCACCGGGCCACCCTGGCCGGCTACACCCTTCCCCTCCTGGACCAACTCAGCATGGTGGTGATATCCGCCACCCTGATGGCCTACTCCCTCTACACCTTCTCCGCCCCCAACCTCCCCGCCAACCACACCATGATGCTCACCATCCCCTTCGTCATCTACGGGGTCTTCCGCTATATGTACCTGGTGCAGGTGAAGGGCTTGGGCGGGGCCCCGGAGGAGATCGTCCTCAAGGACAAGCCTCTCATCCTGGATCTGGGGCTCTGGGCGATATCCGTGGCCTTGGTGCTCTACTTCTCCCCTACCGGGCTGTAGCTTTGGCTACACTGGTGTAGCCAAAGCCGCTTCCTCCACTCCCTCCGCCTTTCGATGCTGCACGGCAGCGGCGATGAAGGAGCGGAACAGCGGGTGCGGACGTAGGGGCCGGGAGCGGAACTCGGGGTGGAACTGGCTCCCCACCATCCAGGGGTGGCCGGCGATCTCGGCGATCTCCACCAGGCGCCCGTCCGGGGAGAGCCCGCTGAACACCATGCCGGCATCGCTCAAGAGCTTTCGATACTCGTTATTCAGCTCGAAGCGGTGCCGGTGCCGCTCGTGGACCAGCCCGGTGCCGTAGGCGGAGGCCGCCTTGGTCCCCGGCACCAGCACGCAGGGATAGGCCCCCAGCCGCATGGAGCCCCCCAGATCCACGATGGACCGCTGCTCCGGCAACAGGTCAATGACCGGATACTTGGTGGTGAGGTCGAACTCGGTGCTGTTGGCCTCGTCCGACTGGGTGGCCGCCCGAGCCAGCTCGATGACCATGATCTGCATCCCCAGGCACAGGCCCAGGTAGGGAAGTCGGTTCTCTCGGGCATAGCGGGCGGCGGCGATCTTCCCCTCGATACCCCGGTCCCCGAACCCACCCGGGACCACCACCCCGTCCAGGCCCCCCAGGAGGTCGGCGGCCGGTTGGCGCTCCAGTTCCTCCGAGGGGATCCAGCTGACCTTCAAGTCCCGTCCTTGGTTGACGGCCCCGTGGTAGAGGGCCTCGCGCACACTCAGGTAAGCGTCGTGCAATTCGACGTACTTACCCACGATGCCGATGTGAACCGGGGGCTTGGGCCGCTGAATCTCCTCCACCAGCCGCCCCCAGTCGCTCAGGTCGCTGCTGGTGGCCTGGAGGTTGAGGCGCTCGATGATCAGCTCGCTCAGGTGGCGGTGGTCCAGCATCAGGGGGACCTCGTAGATGGTCTCGGCGGTCTCCAGGGGAATGACGGCCTCGGTGTCCACGTCGCAGAAGAGGGCCACCTTCTCCCGCAGGTTGTCGGGCACGGGGTAGTCGCTGCGGCAGACGATCACGTCCGGCTGGATGCCGATCCCCCGCAGCTCCCGGACGCTGTGCTGGGTGGG
>JBBQIE010000620.1:0-2262 GCA_038324625.1 Anaerolineae bacterium
TAGACCCCCGCACCCTGGCCTCTCGCCTGGTGCCGGGCCTGTATCTCTGTGGCGAGGTGCTGGATCTGGACACCGACACCGGCGGCTACAACCTCCAAGCCGCCTTCTCCACCGGCTACGTGGCCGGGGAGAGCGCCGCTACAACTTAGGGCCGGCGAAGCATCGAGCGAAGCGTTCTCGCCAAGGCCCTTTCGCGTTTTCGCCCCTTTTCTGTCCTGGTTCGTGTGAGGGTAGAACGGGGTTGGGTGGGCCCTGGGGCAAGCGCCGGCAGGCGACGCGGGAGAGGCGGGCGCCTTCAGTCGCCCGCTGAGGGCCTTCGGCCAAGAAAGCCGCGACTCCTTCCCCGGCCGAAGGCCCTCAGCGGCGGCCTTCAGACCGCCGCCCTCCCGCCGCTTGACATCACACGAACCATGACATAATCGGTCCCAAACGAGGAGATGGCCGCGCCATGAAGCTGCTGGAGATCGTTGACTATCTGGACCGCTATCTGGCCATTGGTGACTTCGACGACAAGTCGGATAACGGACTGCAAGTGGAGGGCAACCCCGAGGTGGGTCGGGTGGCTTTCGCCGTGGATGCCGGCCTGACCGCCTTCGAGGGAGCGGCCGCCGCCGGAGCCGACCTGCTCATCGTCCATCACGGCCTCTTCTGGCAGGAGACCATCATGGTGCGGGGCTATCACCTCCGGCGCTTGCAGTCCTTGCTTTCCAACAACCTCTCCCTCTACGGGGCCCACCTACCCCTCGACACCCATCCGGTGGTGGGCAACAACGTGGAGATGGCCCGTATCCTGGGGCTGGACATCGTGGGCGGCTTCGGCACCCATCGTGGGCTGACGGTGGGGCTTCTCACCAATAGCCGCGAACCGGTCACCTTGGAGGCCCTAAGAAAGCGGTTATCAGCGAGCTTGGGCGCCGAGGCAGCCATCTGGCCCTTCCGTGATCGGGTGGAGAAGATCGGCGTACTCGCCGGCCAAGCCACCGGGGTCCTGAACGAAGCCATCGCCGGCGGACTGGATGCCCTGGTCTGCGGCGAGCTCGGCCATATGGCTTACCATCCCGCTAAGGACGCTAACCTCGGGGTGGTCCTCGGCGGCCACTACCATACCGAGACCCTCGGGGTGAAGGCCCTCATGGGCCATATCGAGGACACCCTCCATCTTGAGACCGTGTGGGTGGACGCGCCCACTGGCCTATGATCGCCCTCCCACACCGGCTCCAAGTCGGGGTCCTGACGATCTGTCTGGGGGTCTTTCTGGTCGGCTGCGGCTCGGAGCCCAACCCGGGCGCGGCCACAGCCGCCCCCACCGCTAGGCCGGGGAGGCGTGGCACGGCCACGCCTATCGCCACCTGGACGGCGGAGCCGGTCACGCCCACTCCCACCGCCACCCCCACTGCCACCCCGACCCCCATCGTCTACGCCATCCAGCAGGGCGACACCTTGCTGGACGTAGCCACCCGGTTCCACGTGTCGGCGGCCGAGATCCAGGAAGCCAACGGCATCACCGACCCGCGTCTGCTCCAGATCGGGCAGGAGATCATCATCCCCAATCTGGGCGAGGCCGAGGCCGCCGGGACCCCCACCCCCACCCCCATGCCCGTACACGTCGCCTCTCAGCGGGATGTGCTCACCACCGCCGGCGATGCCATCGTCCTCGGGGAGGTGGTCAACGACAGCGGTCAAGGGGTGGAGGAAGTCACGGTAGCGATAGAGCTTCAGGACGGCACCGGGCACGTCGTCCACCGGGTCGAGACGGCCGTCCTGGGGGACATCATCGCCCCTGGAGCCAAGACCCCATTCGGGGTGACTATCTTCGGGGCTCCTTCCTACGCCAAGGCGGTAGCTCGGGTCATCCGGGCTATGCCGGAGGTGCCCGAGCGAGCCGTACACCGGGACCTACGAGTGGCGGAGATATCCGGCCGGGCCGTCTACGACCGCACCTTCGTTCTGGTGGGCAAGGTGCGCAACTACGGGGAAGAACCGGCCTTGGACGTCTTCGTGGTCGTCACCCTCTACGGGCGAGATGGAGCCGTGATCGGGGCGGCCCGAGAGCCGCTGCCGGACGTCCTGGAGTCGGGAGACCGGGCTCTGTTTCAGGTGAGCGTGGTGCCGATAGGCTGGCCGGTGGAGAGCTTCGTGGTGAGCGTGGAAGGGCGACAGCCGGATCCCACTCCCATGCCCGGGCTGGGCCCCACACCCACGAGCACTGGGTGACCGGCATCCAGCTTCGTCGCCGGCGCTTCGGGGATCAGAAGGGGTTCA
>JBBQIE010000621.1:0-2254 GCA_038324625.1 Anaerolineae bacterium
TCCAGGAGCGTCTGGCCAAGCTGACCGGCGGAGTGGCCATCATCCGCGTCGGCGCCGCCACGGAAGTAGAACTCAAAGAGAAGAAACACCGCGTCGAGGATGCTCTGTCCGCCACCCGCGCGGCCGTGGAAGAGGGCATCGTCCCCGGCGGGGAGATCGCTCTGCTCAACGCCATCGTTGCCCTTGACAACGTCAAGGAAGAGGGCGACATCGCCACCGGCGTAGAGATCATCCGCCGAGCCTTGGAAGAGCCGCTTCGCCAACTGGCCCGCAACGCCGGTCAGGACGGCGCCGTGGTTATTGACAATGTTCGTCGCCTGCAGCGCTCTCGCCGCAGCAAGTCCGTCGGCTTCGAGGTCATCTCCGAGAAGTACGTGGACATGCTGGAAGCCGGCATTATCGACCCAGTGAAGGTGACCCGCAGTGCCATGGAGAACGCGGCTTCCATCGCCGCCATGATCCTCACCACCGAGGCCCTGGTCACCGACATCCCCGAGGCGGAAAAGGCTCCGGCCGGCCCGCCGATGCCGGAGTACTAGACTCCAGCCCCAAGCACGCTATCTCGCGGGCCTACCCCCAACCGGGCAGGCCCGCTGCTCTTTCTACCTCTGCGATGGCTCGGACAAGAGCGCTCTCGGAAGCATTTCTTACCTTTGCGCCTTAGCGTCTTCGCGTGAGATCCCCCTCCCCGGCCCCCAGCGGTTGCCCCACGGGGTGTGCGTCCGAGCCTTGTGCTATAATGGCCCCAGCACGAGCTTGGGTTCTCCCGCGCCAAACCCAGGAGGAGACGTCACCGGAATGCTCTTCAGCAGTCCTTCCATTGCTTCCTTACTTGCCACCACCATCGCCTTGCTCATCGCCTTCACCACCCACGAGGCCATGCACGCCCTGGTCGCCTACAACCTGGGGGACACCACCGGCAAGAGAATGGGCCGGCTCAGCCTGAACCCCATCGCCCACCTGGATCCCCTGGGCACGCTCATGATCCTGGTCTCGGGCTTCGGCTGGGGCAAGCCGGTCCCGGTCAACCCCTACAACCTCCGCCAGGGCGGGCGCCTGGGTATGGGACTGGTGGCCGCCGCCGGGCCCCTGTCCAACATCCTCATGGCCTTCGTCTTCGCCACGCCGTTCCGGGCCAATCTCATCACCGTGCAGATGATGCGCGGCAGCTCGATCATCCCCGGGCTGGGGCTGGTGCTCCTGACCGTGGTCCAGCTGAACGTCTTCCTCGCCATCTTCAACCTGCTTCCCATCGCCCCCCTGGACGGTTTCAAGGTCGCCGTGGGGCTTCTGCCCCAGACCTGGGCCCACGCCCTGACCCAGACCGAGAAGTATGGCCCGCTCATCCTGCTCTTCCTGATTCTATTTGGTCGGGCCGGCCGCTTCGATTTGCTGGGGATGACCCTCTACCCCGTCGGCAACGCCATCCTCCGCCTGGTGCTCGGCTAGATCACCACCGGAAACACGAGGGCCTCATGGATCGAGCCACCGAACAGACGGCACGCGAGAAGATGACCCTCCGGGTCCATCGCTTCATTCGCTCCGTTCGCCCGGGGCTCGCCAATGTGGATCGGGCGGTGGCCGAAGAATGGCTGTCCTCCCCCACGCTGGCCCTGTTCCTCACCCAATCCGAGGCCGACCAACGCCATGCCATCGCCGTGGCCCGGCTCCTCCTCCGTCATGGTCAGACCTCCGGGGATCTGATCGCCGCCGCCCTGTTGCACGATGTCGGCAAGCGAGCGGCGCACTTCACTCCCCTCCATCGCACCGCCATCGTGGTACTGGAGAGCCTGGCCCCCAGGATGCTCCGCTGGCTGGGCCGGTTCCAGGACAGCGCCCTCCTGGCCCCCTTCGCCCTGCATCGCCGACACGGCGATGAGGGCGCCGAGCTGGCCCTGGACGCCGGGGCCACCTACCGCACCGCCGACCTCATCCGAAACCACCACCGCTTGAGCGCCACGCCGGACGATGAGCTGCAACTGCTGCGCTGGGCGGACGACCATGCCTAGACGGTCACCGCGCCGCCTCGCCATCATCGGCCTCGGCAACACCGGCCGCTCCATCGGCCTGGCCCTTCGCCAAGCCGAACCGGACCTGGAGGTGATCGGGCACGACCGGGAGCCGGATGTCTCCCGAGAGGCCCAGCGGGGAGGCTCCGTCAGCCGCACCCACTGGAATCTCATTTCCGCCACCGACGGCGCCTCCCTGGTCATCCTCAGTCTGCCCGTCGGCGAATGCCTGGCTACCCTCGAGG
>JBBQIE010000622.1:0-2252 GCA_038324625.1 Anaerolineae bacterium
GTAGGTGGCCAGACCCACGAACCCGCCAATCAGGCCGCCATAGATGGCCAACCCCCCTTGCCACAGCCTGAAGATGTCCAGGGGGTTCTCCCGGTAATACGCCCAGCCCACCTGACCCGGGGCGCTGGAGAAGACGTGGTATAGTCGGGCCCCGACGATCCCCAAGAAGAGCACCCAGATGAGCATGTCCCACACGATCTCCGGGTCCTGCCCCCGCCGAGCCGCCTGCCGGCTGGCGGCGTAGGCGGCCACTACCGCCCCGCCCACCAGGAGCACCCCGTACCAGTGGATCGCCAGCGGACCTATACGGATCAAGATCGGGTCTATCATCGTCCCTCCGAATCAATGCCGAATCCCCGACGATGGGGCATCGGCGAGGCGTGGGCTGGAAGCTCGATCATCGTATGGATACCGTACCCCAAACGTCAAGATGGATGCGCCTATCCCGTCGTATACTGCCTTCAGTCGGCGTACACGATGTCTGTTCGACGGCAGACACCTCTCTCCTCCTCCTAAGAGCTAAGAGCCGGGGCCGGATGGTTCCGGCTCTTAGCATTAACCGGCAGACGCCACCCGCCGATAGGCGGCAAGGGTAGCCGCCGCCGTGGCTTCCCAAGAGAACTCCCGCGCTCGTATCTGCCCCGTGGCTTTCATCCGGGTGCGGAGGTTATCCTCAGCAAGCACCCTCTCCACTCCAGTGGCCAGATCAGCGGCATCTCCCGGCCGAACCAGGACTGCCGCCTCCCCACAGATCTCGGCCACGGACCCCGCTCGCGCCGCCACCACCGGCGTGCCACAGGCCATCGCCTCCAGGGGCGGCAGCCCGAAACCCTCGTAGACACTGGGAAAGACGAAGACCTGGGCCGCGGAAAGCACGGCCGCCTTGTCCTCCTCCGCCACTGAACCGGGCAGGTGGATGCGTTCGGCAACGCTGCTGTCACGGACCAAGCGCCTCGGATCATCGAGGGCCGCCGTGACCCGCGGCGGCAGCGCCCCGGCGAGGACCAGATCCGGAACCGGACCAGGCCGCGCCGCCATCAGCGAGTAGGCGCGCACCAGCACGTCCACCGACTTCCGGCGATCGAATCCGCCCAGGTAGAGGATGTAGGAGGGCGGCAGCCGGTAGCGATCCAGCACTGCCCTCCGCGCCGAGCCATCGGGCACCGGGGACAGATCCGGCGCTACCCCGAGGTAGGCCACCGTCACTCGGTCTGGTGGCACCCCCAGCCGTTGCACCGCCTCCCGCTTGGTCCAGCGCGAGTCCGCCAGCAGCGCCGCCGCCCGTCGTCCGTTGGCGGCGATCAGGCTCCCGTAGGCCCGCGCTAGAAGGCCCCGGCGGTACCGGGGAAGCAGCAGGGGGATGACGTCGTGAACCGTCACCACCGCCCGATCGCCACCCACCAGGGGGGGGGCGAAGTAGGGGACGTGAAGGACCCCGCACCCATCGGCCATCGCCGCCCGAGGAAAGAGCACCTGCTCAAACGCCAGCTTGGCCCAGTGGTGAGGGGCGGCGCCGGGCATCGGCACCACCCGTCTCTCCACGCCGGCCGGTGCGTCGCCCTCCATATCGGAGGGCAAATAGAGCACCAGCTCCACTTCCGCATCCGCCCTAGGCAGAGCCTCGAGCAGCCTCCGCAGGTACACCCCGGAGCCGGAATGGGGCTGCCCCAGGAAGTAGCCGTTGATCCCGACTCTCATTCGTCGCCCGGGTGGGGTCCGGACCGGCGCTCCCTGAGCTCGGCGGCCCAGTCCTCCGCCAAAGCATCGGTGATGAAAGTCCCGGCTCCAGTCTCGCAGCCGGCTCGGTACTTCAGCTTGCCGGCGCTGCGCCGGAGCGGGTAGAACTCCACGTGAAAGTGGTGGTAAGGATATATCCCGCCGTCTGTGGGGTCCTGGTGCAGCACCATCATGTAGGGCATGGGATCGGCGTAGAGAGCGTCGTAGCGCCGCACCACGTCGTGGATAGCCGTAGCCAGGTCCCAGTCCTCCGCGGGGGACAGGTCCACCAGGCTGCCCAAGTGTCTCTCCGGCACGATGTGGACCTCGTAGGGGAAGCGGGCGTAGAACGGCACCAGCACCTCGAACGAACCGTGGCGGGATACCACTCGCCTCCCATCCTCCCGCTCTTGCAAGAGGAGATCGCACATCAGACATCGGCGCTCCCGGTACCAGTACCGGGCCATGCTCTCCAACTCGCGCTTGGGCACCGGGGGCACGTAGGGGAAGGCATAGATCTGCCCGTGCGGGTGGGT
>JBBQIE010000623.1:0-2250 GCA_038324625.1 Anaerolineae bacterium
GAGATGAGCCTCGAACATGTACCACGCCGCCTGCCAGTGCGCCAGTCTCTCCACTACCGCCCAGTTGTCATCGGTGGGATCCACCCGGGCCACGTTCAGACCCTGCACGTCACCGGACATACCCAGCAACCGCTGGGCTAGGCTGGAACTCTCCACTCTGTCGAACCACAGAGGAGCCGAGATCAAAGCGAGAACCGCCAGCGCCACCGCCACCCGGGGACGCATCATCATCCCCATGACCGCCACCGAGGCCGCTACCGCCAGCCAAGCCCCCCGGGACCAACTGGCTAGGATCCCCAACAGCATCACCCCGGCTGCCCCCAGGAGCAGAGCCCGCTCCACCCGCCCCAGCCCGCGTCCCACCAGGCCGAAGCCCAGGGCAAAGGGGAGGGACATACCGAGGTGGCCGGCGAACGGGTTCGGCTGCTGGAATGTACCGTAGGCCCGCATGAAACGTCCCAACAGGATGAAGCCGGGCGGACCGCTGGCGGTCGCGAACTGGAACAGGCCCAGGAGAGCCGAGCCCATCCCGGCGGCGGCGATCGCCCACACCAGCCACCGATGGTGCCGAGGTTCGAGAAGGGACTGCGCCACCAGGTAGATGGCCAGAATCTCCAGCCACTTGGCCCATTCCAGCGCTCCCGCCCTCAACGACATCGCGCCCAGCAGCGACAGCCCCAAGGCCCAGACCCAGATCAGGAGGGCTCGCCCAGTGCCTCCCAGGTGGATCTCGATCCGCCGGCGCACCACCCCATCGGCCAGCCAGATGGCGGCCAGAGCCGCCACCCCCATCTCCACCGGCCCCAGTCTGGCGCCACCCAGCGGAACGCCGAGCCTTCCGGCCACCGGGACTGCCAGCGGCAGGACCAGCAATACCCATATCGGCCTCGTGGCCGTCGTCAGCAAGGCCACAGGCACCAGAGCGGCCATTACCGCCGGGCTGAGGGGCAGCAGGGAGATCGCCAGGCCAAGGGCCAGTGCCACCCCTAGCCGCCAACCTCGGAGAGAGGGGAGGCGGGCGGCGGCGACCTCGATCACCAATGGCCTACCGCACCCGTCCGCGGAAATACTCGACGGTGAGCCGCAAGCCATCGTCCACTCCGACCGCCGGCTCCCAGCCCAGGATGTCCTTGGCCTTGGTGATATCCGGCCGGCGCATCATGGGGTCATCCTTGGTCCGGTTGTCTTGCGGCCGAATGAAGACGATCTCCGAGGAGGAGCCGGTAATCGCCTTGACCTTCTCGGCCAGGTCGAGGACTGTCATCTCCTCCGGGTTCCCCAGGTTCACGGGCAGGATCTCATCCGACATCAACAGTCGGTACATCCCTTCGACGAGATCGGAGACGTAGCAGAAGGACCGGGTTCGAGAGCCGTCGTCGTAAACCGTCAGCGGCTGCCCGAGGAGCGCCTGCTTGATGAAGTTGGGCACTACCCGCCCATCATCCAGGCGCATCCGGGGGCCGTAGGTGTTGAAGATGCGGGCGATTCGGGTCTCTATCCCGTGGGCCCGATGGTAGGCCATGGCCATGGCCTCGGCAAAGCGTTTGGACTCGTCATAGACCCCTCGTGGTCCCACGGGATTGACGTTGCCCCAGTAGTCCTCATGTTGCGGATGCACCAGAGGATCGCCGTACACTTCGCTGGTGGAGGCCAGCAAGAAGCGCGCCCCTTTGGCTCGGGCCAGCCCCAGGGTCTTATGCGTCCCTAGCGCCCCCACTTTCAGGGTCTTGATGGGCAACCGCAGGTAGTCCACCGGGCTGGGAAGAGAGGCCAGGTGTAGAATCGCATCCAGGGGCCCATCCACCAGGACGTAGTTGGTGACGTCATAGTCCACGAAGGAGAAGCCGGGGCGTCCGAACACCCCCTGGAGATTGTCCACGCTGCCGGTCACCAAGTTGTCCATGGCGATGACCTGGTGACCTCGGTCCAGCAGCAACTCGCATAGATGCGACCCGATGAACCCGGCCCCACCGGTTATCAGAACCCTCATGCCGCTCCTCCTGATCGTCTCACTTCCGCTGAGTCCCCCGCCCGTCCCGAGAGCGAAGGGAGAACGCCGCCCCCCCGGCGCCGGCCAGGAGAGCCAGATAGGCTAGGCTGAGGTGGCTCAGGTCCACGAGGAAGAATGAGTTATCCACCATTCCGTGAGCCAAGGCCGCCAACAGTGAACCACCGATGCCGATATAGGCGGCACGACGCCAGCCTTCCGCCCCGGCAATAGCCTTGCCGAGCGACCGCCCTCCCCAGAGG
>JBBQIE010000624.1:0-2249 GCA_038324625.1 Anaerolineae bacterium
CCTGGTGCGGGCCTACCGCTATGCCGGGGAGCACTGGAGTCCCTGGATCGGCCTCATGAGCCTGATCTACATGGGCAACCCCGATTGGATCCCCTCCGATGAGCAGTGGTGGTGGAGCATCAACAACCCGGATGTGGGCTCGCCGCGGGCAGCCTACATGGAACTGCGGGAGATGTCGAAGTAAGGGGACGAAGCCCTCACCCCCGGCCCCTCTCCCATTGCGATAGGAGAGGGGAGTTCTTGCACCCATTTGTGGATAGCGCTGGCTCCCCTCTCCCACCTGTGGGAGAGGGGCTGGGGGGTGAGGGCCTTCACTCTAAAACACCGACGGCAGGATGGCTTTGCTGACCCGGACGTAGGCGGTGGCGTCCATCCCCAGTTCTGCTGCCTGGCCGATACGGGCATCCCCGGCGGCCCCCACTAACTGGAAGGCCTCCTCGCGGCTCATGTCTAGGCAGCGGGCTATGATGCTCACCATGTCGCTGGTGGCCAGGCGCACTGCCTCGGAGAGGGTGGGGGCGTTGGCGCAGGCGCTCCAGGCCTCGGTGGTCTCGATGAGGGGCCGGGGGAGAGCGACGGCCTTGATCAGCCGGAAGGTCACGGTGACGTCGGCGGGGATGTCTATGCCCCCTCCGGTCAATTCCCCGTCCCCCATGTGCGCGTGTACGTCCCCAATGGCGAAGAGGGCCCCCCGGACGCTCACGGGCAGGTACAGGGTGGCGCCGACTCCTAGCTCGTTGATGTCCAGGTTCCCCCCGTGGGGGCCGGGGTAGAAGGTCTCGATGGGGGTTCGCTCGGGGGCCACCCCGGCCACGCCCACCATGGGACGAGCGGGAAAGGTGATGCGCTCGTTGAAGTGGACGATGCCCTCGCTGACCGGCACCAGGTTGGCCCGTGGGGGCTCCAACTCCCCGATGATCACCCCGCAGCCGGCGCGGATGCGGCTCTGGCCTTGGGCGCCGAGGGCGATATCCTCGATGACCACCGCCAGGGTGTCACCGGGCTCCGCGCCTACTACCTGCACCGGGCCGGTGGCCGGGTTCAGCTGCTCCGGGGGAAGCACCAGGTTGAGGGCGTCCTCCAGGGTCTTGACCTGGCCCCCGAGGGCGTCCCAGGTCTCGAAGATGATAGTCTGGCCCGACCGCACCTCGGCGATGGCTCGCTCCTTGGGCCCAAAGCGGTAGGTGATCTGGTCGCGGGTGATGCGGGCGAGTTCGCTCACGATCTTCTCCTGTGCCGATGTAGGGCCATTGTACTCGGGCCTAGGCGAAAGTGGACAGCCGAGGGCATCCCCGAGGGCCGGTGGTGCCGGCTCGATCGGTTATGTTACACTGCGCCCGTACCTTTGTATGCGGACGACAACGCGGCCGATCACGACCCGGCTTATAGGAGTTCCCTGGATGAGACAAGCGGACGATAGCTTTCGCGCCCTGATCTTGATGGTGGCGCTGGTATTGGTTTCGGTAACAGCGGTAGTGCTGGGAATGGGAGAGGATAGCCGGGCCCAGGCGATGCCTCGGACGGCGGGACGGTCCGGTTCGCCCACGGCTCTGGCCCTGGTGGAGATGTGCCGCCGAGAGTTGGGCACGGCCACGGTGCGACCGGGCTACACTGCCACTCCCACCGGGACTCTGAGAGCTACCGGCACCGCCACCGTGTCCATCATGTCCACTGCCTTTGCCCCATCCGCCACTCGACCCCGGTCCACTCCCTTGGCGGTCAAGCCGGCGGCCACGGTGGGGGACTTGGCGCCGGTTAGCCCCTTGATGGCGGCGTCTCCCACGAGGGCGATGACCGCCACCAATACTCCGATCCCGCCGACTGCGACGGCGAGCCCGACCTTCACCCCGGTGCCCTCGCCGACGCCGATCCCCTCGCCCACCCCTACTCCCACGCCGGAGCCGATGCAGCTGCGGGGTGATCTGCCGGCCATGACCCTATCGGAATGGCCGCGTTCGGCCAATGACAACGGCTGGGGTATGCACTTCCTGGTGGACCCCTATCCTTCCGAGGAAGTGATTGACCGCAACATCCAGCGGATGCTGGACATGCACATGAAGTGGGCCCTGGTGCTCTACGGCGACGAGATCCAGTTGAAGAAGCTGGCTCCCCGCTTCCGGGACGCGGGCATCACCGTGGTGTGGCGGAAGATGCTGAGGCCCTACGAGCTCTACTTCGAGTGGGGGCGGGACATCAAGATCCTCCAGGACCTGGGGGTGCCGCCCTACATGCAGATCTACAACGAGCCC
>JBBQIE010000625.1:0-2248 GCA_038324625.1 Anaerolineae bacterium
GCGGGCCACCTGCCGCTTCAGGGTCTCCAGATTGAAGCCCAGGTCGCGGGCGATGGCGCTGGAGTAGACCACCCCGCCGGCCCAGTAGCGGCTGTCCTTGAGGGAGGTGTTCCAGGCCGCTCTCCGGGTGACGGTTACCTCTTTGGTCCACTCCATGTCCTCGATGGCCTGCAGCTCCAGCTCCAGTTGGCCCAGCCGGACCTCGGCCTCGGTGCGGTCACCGCCGCTGGACCGGGCGGCGCTTCCCAGGACCTTCTCCAGGTGCTCCTCGGCCGCCGTGATCCGCTTCCGCAGGGCCTCGACGTAGTCGCGCTTGCGGTCCGGGTCGGCCAGGATTGGTCCCAGCCGCTCCTGCCAGTATTGCTCGTCGCTGATTGGGTCTACCGGGCGCATGTTCTCCTCGTCAATCCGCCTCGGGTTGGTTGGCCCCAACCGCGGCGGTCGCGTCCCAAGTCCGGGACGCCGATGGTTTCCTAAGGTATCGGCAGTTCCGGCGGATTCTTTACCGGAGCGCCAGGGGGGCAACCTAACCCCCCAGCGGCCGGTGCTGCCCCCACCTGACGCCAACCTTTCGCGTTGTCGCCCCTTTTCGCGTCCTTCGCGATCCAGACGCCCCTCGCACTTCGCACCTCGCACTTGCCCACTGGACAACCGGCGTCGCCGGGAATACCCTCCCGCGAAGCGATGCTCGGAGGGAGCACATGACCACGGAGCGTGACGATTCCGGCCCCAGGATCGGGGTCTTCGGCTGCGGCTGCTGGTTCTACTGGGACCAGTTCCCCGGCTTGAAGGACCGCCTCCTCGTCCACCAAGCCTACTTCGAGGACCGGCTGCGCGACAACGGGGTGGAGGTGCTCTCCGGGGGACTGGTGGACACTCCCGACCGGGCCGCCCGCACCGGCGAGTCCTTCCGCCACCAGGGGGTGCAGTTCCTCATCTGCTACATGAGCACCTACGCCATGAGCAGCACCGTGCTCCCGGTGGCCCAGAGGGCGGGCGTGCCCATGATCATCGTCTCCCTCCAGCCCAACCGGGCCATGGACTACGAGCACGGCACCACCTTCATGCAGCTCGAACACGACAACCAAACCTCCTTGCCCGAGGTCTGCTACGCCCTGCAACGGGCGGGCATCGAGGTGCCGGGCCTGGTGGTGGGCACCCTCCATGACGAGGCCTCCTGGGCCCGGGTGCTGGACTGGTACAAAGTGGCCCGCGCCTACACCGCCCTGAGCAACGCCCGCATCGGGGTCATGGGGCACGTCTACGAGGGCATGCTGGACATGAACTCCGACCCCACCACCTTCGACGCTCACTTCGGGATGCACTGCGAGCATCTCGAGCTGGACGACCTGCAGGCCCGCGTGGACGGGGTGACCGAGGCGGAGGTCCAGCGGAAGTTGGAGCAGATTCGGGAGGGGTTCGCCTTCCCCGAGCCCGGTTCCGACCCCATCGCCGGCCCCGTGAACCCCGACGACCTGGGCTGGGCGGCACGGGTGGCCTGTGGCCTCGACCGCCTGGTGGAGGACTTCCGCCTGACCGGCCTAGCCTACTACTACCGGGGGCTGGCCGGCAACGCCAACGAGCGCCTGGCCTCCTCCCTCATCGTGGGAAGCTCCCTCCTCATCGGCCAAGGGATCCCCATCGCCGGGGAGCTGGACCTGAAGACCTGCGTGGCCATGCTCCTGCTGGACCGCCTGGGGGCCGGGGGGAGCTTCGCCGAGATCCACCCCTGCGACTTCGAGAGCGACATCGTTCTCGTGGGCCACGACGGCCCCCACCACATCGCCCTGGCCCAGGGCCGGCCGGTGCTGCGGGGCCTGGGGCTGTACCACGGCAAACGGGGGTCGGGCGTCAGCGTCGAGTTCCAGCTCAAGCACGGCCCCGTCACCTGCGTGGGCCTGACCCAGACCTACGATGGGCGCCTGAAGTTCGTCCTGGCCGAGGGCCAGTCCCTCCCGGGTCCCATCCCCGCCACCGGCAACACCAACACCCGCTGCCGCTTCCCCCCGGACGTGAGCCGGTTCATCGAGAACTGGAGCCTGGAAGGCCCCACCCACCACTTCGCCCTGGGTCTGGGGCACGTGGCCCACCTGGTGGAGGACCTGGGCCGCTGCTGGGGCATCGAGTGCGTCAACGTCACCGATCCGGGGTATCGGCGGGAGCCGCCCCGGCCGGGGCACCGGGGGCGGTGGTGAGGGTGTCTTGGCGTGGAGGGGTCCGCTCGGGCCTGGTGAAGGTTGTCGAAATA
>JBBQIE010000626.1:0-2227 GCA_038324625.1 Anaerolineae bacterium
CTCCCGGCACCATACCTGCACGTCACTCTCTCATCACCCTCGTGGAGGTGTCCGGCTGTCGCCCACCGATCTTGTTCTCTCCCCGGAGCAAGTCTCCGTCGCCCAGGCCGTGCCCGGATCCCTTTTCCTGGAAGGGCCGGCGGGCGCCGGGAAGACCACTGCCGGGGTGGCCCGTCTTCGCCATCTCCTGGAGTCGGGCCTGCCCGCCGATTCCATCCTGATCCTGGTGCCCCAACGTACCCTAGCCGAGCCCTACCGGGCCTGCGCCGCCGGCCCCGACCTACCCCCGGGTGGCACCGTGACCATCCTCACCGTGGGCGGCCTGGCCCAACGGATGGTGGATCTCTTCTGGCCCTTGGTGGCCGCCGAGGCCGGTTTCGCCGCCCCCGAGCGCCCGCCCGTCTTCCTCACCCTGGAGACGGCTCAGTACTACATGGCCCGGCTGGTCCGGCCCCTCCTGGACCAGGGCTACTTCGAGAGCATCCGCATTGACCGAAACCGCCTCTATAGCCAGATCCTGGACAACCTCAACAAGGCGGCCCTGGTGGGGTTCGATCACACCGAGATTGGCACCCGCCTCCGCGCCGCCTGGGCCGGCGACGACACTCAGGGGCGGGTCTACGATGAGGCCCAGGGGTGCGCCTCCCGCTTCCGGGCCCATTGCCTGGAGCACAACCTCCTGGACTTCTCCCTGCAACTGGAGGTCTTCACCCGCCACCTCTGGCCCCACCCCCTCTGCCGAGCCTATCTCCTGGGCCGCTACCGACACCTGATCGCCGACAACCTCGAGGAGGACACCCCGGTGGCCCACGACCTCCTACGGGACTGGCTCCCCCACTGCCGGTCGGCCCTGCTCATCCACGACGGGGAGGCGGGCTACCGCCGCTTCCTCGGGGCCGACCCCGAGACCGCCCGGAGCCTCGAACCCCTGTGCGATCATCACCTGGCCCTCGAGGGCTCTTACATCACTACCGAGCCGGTGCGGGCCTGCGCCCGGCACTTGGCCCACGGTCTGGGCCGATCGTCCGCGGTCGGCGACGGCGACCCTCGCGAGGCCCTGGTGTTGGAGTACAGCCGCTACCAGCCCCAGATGCTGGACTGGGTGGCCGACCGGGTGGCAGCCCTGATCCACGTGGAGGGGGTGCTCCCCAGTGACGTGGTGGTGCTGGCCCCCTTCATGGGCGACGCCCTCCGCTTCTCTTTGGCCGACCGACTGGCCCGCCGAGGGGTAGCCTCCCGCTCGCACCGCCCCTCGCGGGCCCTGCGCGACGAGCCCGCCGCCCGCTGCCTGCTCACCCTGGCCCGGCTGGCCCACCCCGGCTGGGACATGGCGCCCACCGGGCCGGACGTCGCCTACGCCCTGGTCATCGCCATCGAGAGTCTGGACCTGGTGCGGGCTCACCTCCTCTCCCAGATCGTCTACCGGGCCAAGGGCATCACCCTCTCCTCCTTCCAAGACCTGCGGCCCGAGGTTCAGGAGCGGCTAACCTTTACGGTGGGGCAGCGATACGAGCGGCTGCGCCACTGGCTTCAGGACTACGCCGCCGAGCCCGCCCAGCCCCTGGACCACTTCCTCTCCCGCCTATTCGGCGAGGTCCTGTCCCAGGAGGGCTTCGGCTTCCACCGCCACCACGACCACGGGGAGGTGGCCGCCAACCTCATCGAGTCCGCCCGCAAGTTCCGCTGGGCAATAGGCGAACCCCCATCCGAGGGCAGTTCCCTCAGTCAGGAGTACGTGGAGATGGTCCAGGACGGGGTGGTGGCGGCCCAGTACGTCAGCGGCTGGCGCCCGGGACCGGAGGACGCCGTCCTGCTCGCCCCCGCCTACACCTTCCTCATGAGTAACCGTCCGGTGGACTACCAGTTCTGGCTGGATGTGGCCGGACGGGGCTGGTGGGAGCGGCTCTACCAGCCCCTAACCCATCCCTACGTCCTCAGCCGCCAATGGCCCCCCAACCGGCTCTGGACCGATGCCGACGAGTTCGAGGCCCGCCAATCGGCCCTCCACACCCTCACCCAGGGTCTCCTGCGCCGCTGTCGCCGCGGCATCTATCTCGGCCTCAGCCGCTACGGCGAAGACGGCCAAGAGGAGCAGGGCCCCCTCCTCCGCGCCCTCCAGCGAATTCTACGCTCGGCGGGAAATGGACCCGCGGCTTCCGGCGAGGAGGAACTAGCCACGGAGACACAGAGGCACGGAGAGGGACAATGGTAAGTGCGGGTTGGGACG
>JBBQIE010000627.1:0-2226 GCA_038324625.1 Anaerolineae bacterium
CCCCGCTTCCGGGACGCGGGCATCACCGTGGTGTGGCGGAAGATGCTGAGGCCCTACGAGCTCTACTTCGAGTGGGGGCGGGACATCAAGATCCTCCAGGACCTGGGGGTGCCGCCCTACATGCAGATCTACAACGAGCCCTCGGTGGCCCAGGAGTGGCCGGAAGGCCGGTCGGATCAGGCGGTCTTCACGGAGAACTTCATCAGCGCCTGCGAGGCGGTCTACAACGCCGGCGGCTACGTGGGCTGGCAGTTCGTCTCCGAGAACTGGATGCGCGATGCCATACAGGAGATCAAGAAGCGGGACGGAGAGGCCCTGTTCGGCCGGACCTTCTTCGTGGCTCACTCCTACGGCATGAACCACCCGCCGGAGTACACCGAGGACATCAACGCGGTGCTGAACTTCCGTATCTACGCCGGGATACTCCAGGAGCAACTGGGCTTCATTCCACCGGTGATCGTGGGCGAGGGTGGGTGGAAGTACGGGGCCACGGACGATGGCCGCTATCCCAAGGTCAGCGACGAGATGCACCGGGACTTCTACGTGGCTCTATATAGCTGGTTCCGAACCGGGATGCTCTCCAACGGGGAGCCGCTCCCGGACTACCTCTTCGCCTTCTGCCCCTGGCTGCTGTCGCATAAGATGGACGACAATGCCTTCTACGACAGCTTCGCCGGCAACCGGGACTTGGCAATCGAGGCCATCAAGGCGATTCCGCCCTTTGTGCGGCGGTTCAGTTGGCAGTAGGGGAGGAGCGGGGACGTTTGGATCGCGAAGGGCGCGAAAAGAGGCGAAAATGGCCTGGTTCGTGTGAGGGTAGAACGGGGTTGGGGTGGGCCCTGGGGCAAGCGCCGGCAGACGAGGCGGGAGGGGCGGGCTTCAGACCGCCGCCTCCCGCTCCTGACATCACACGAACCAGTACAGAAAAGAGGCGAAAACGCGAAAGGTTGGGGTCCCGCGGGGGGTATGTGCGGAAGACAGGCGGGCGGACGCGGTGGTCCGCCCCTACCGAGCAGTGAGGGCGTAGATGGTAACTCGGTCGTTGCGGAAGACGGGGTCGAGTTGGCCGGAGGCGGCCATTTCCTCGAACTTGGGGAGGCCGGCGTCGCCGTAGGCGATACGCTCCAACTGGCCGACGTAGATGTAGGAGAGGCTCAGTTCCTCGATGAGGCGCTGGGCCTCAACTGCGTCCGCGGTCTCGTACAGCCGGCGCACTTCCGCCGCCCGCGCCCCTACGGGTGCCTTCGGGCGCTGCTCGCCCTCGTGTTGCGGCCCCAGGGGGATGGGCAGGCCGGTGTAGGCGGCCACGCGCGATCCTCCCTCACGGTAGTACCCCAGGGCCGCCTCGGCGACCACCGGTGTGCCGGGGACGTTATCCCGCAGCCACATGAGGGCCTCGTACTCGGGCGCCAGCTGGACGGGATGGGCGTCGTCGGGCCAGAAGTACTCCCCCCCACGCATGAAGGCCAGGCCGTCGAGGGTGCCGATGGGGGCGTGTCCGTTAGGGAAGCGGCCGGCGAGCCGGTCGGGTGCTCCCAGCACCGGGTACGTGGCCGCCAGCCAGATCAGGACCAGGGCCAGGGAACGCCACCCCCGGAAAGACCGACCCTCCTCACTGGGCCGCCACAGGCCGGCGGCCTGAGCTCCGCACCCCAACCCGAGAAGGAGCCAGGCCTGGAAGCCGAACTTGAACACGGTGTTCATGCGGAAGGCGGCCCCCCCGGCCAGCCAATCCCGGAGGAAGAAGACATCCGTGCCCAGAAGGATGAACCAGGCCAAGGCGG
Source organism: Anaerolineae bacterium (assembly GCA_038324625.1). GTDB lineage: Bacteria > Chloroflexota > Anaerolineae > DRVO01 > DRVO01 > JBBQIE01. The sequence goes on from JBBQIE010000627.1 coordinate 1,785, forward strand.
TTAGCCCGGCGGCGAAGCGGGTTCCCCGGTCACGGGCGGTGAGCGCCGCCAGGAGGGAGATCAGTCCCAGCAGCAGGGCAATTGCTCCCGCCGCCCGGCCCAACACCAGCAGGGCCAGGATCCCCACTAGGGCCAGAAGCAGGGTGAAGCCGGCGCGCTCCATCAGGCGGTTGGCCCTCCGCCGCCGCTCCACTAGATCCAGCAGCCGGGGCAGTCGGCGCCAACGGCGCAGGGCCAGGGCCAGGAAGCCGGCTATCCCTCTCCGGGAGCGGCCGGCACCGATGGCCCCCAGGCCGAGGGCCACGGAGAGGAGGACGAAGAGGCCCCACACCCGCAGGAAGTGCATCAGAGGGCTGCCGTGCTCGGCCAGGGCGAAGCCCCCCGGGGGCGGGCGATACCAGCGCAGGAAGGGGAGCACCAGCGCCATCCCCAGGCCGCCGGA
>JBBQIE010000628.1:0-2224 GCA_038324625.1 Anaerolineae bacterium
GACCTTGACGCGAGTGCTCCAGGTCGCCCTCCCATTGCAGTTTGCCCCGCAACCGGCGGATCTTGGCCTGTTGGCGCAGCCTGAAGTAGCGGCGCAACGCTCCGAACCAATCTCGAATCCTGGTCATCATTCCCTCACCCACACCAGCATGTCGCCCGGACCTCGGTTGGCCCAAGCGTAGTAGGGCACGGCGGTGAGGGGGACGGGCACCTCGGCGTTGCCGTCGGTATGGTACAGGACGCCCTCCCAGCCGGCCCGGTCCCGGCGCCGCCCCTCGCCCCGGATGACCATGACTCCTCCCAGGCGGTCCGGCTCCCACTCCACTCGCAACCCGGCGCCGGGGGGCAAACGCATGTCCTCCAGGTTGGGGCCGTTGTCGGCCTGCTCCAGGCAGTAGACCAGCGGCCCTCGCCGGAGGGCCACCCGCCCGGCGTCCGCCCGCACTTCGGGGTGGGCGTATACCCTCTCCACCGGCATGGGCAGGTCCAACTCGATCACGTCTCCCACCCTCCAGACCCGGCGCAGGTAGGCGTATCCCTCGCGGGCCACCTCGCCTACCGCCACCGGCTCGCCGTTTACCGCCAGGGATGGGCCCCGGCACCAGCCGGGAAGGCGCAGAGCCAGGGCGAACTCGGCCTCCCGCTCCGGCTGTACGGTGATCCGCACTCGCTCCTCCCAAGGGTAGGCGGTCTCCTGGACGAGGCCCACTGGCAGTCCGTACAAGTCGAGGTCGGCCTGGCCGTCAATGTACAGATGCAGGTAGATCTCGTCATCCCCTCGGGAGTACACGTATTCACCCAGGGAACTGAGCAGGCGGGCGATGTTGGGGGGGCAGCAGGCGCAGCCGAACCACTCCCGGCGCTCCGGGACCACCGCCGACCGCCCGAAGAGGTCCATCTCGTGAAAGTGGGCTTGGTAGTCCACCGCCAGGGGGTTCACGTAGAAGAAGCGATCCCCAGAGAGGGAGATGCCGCTCAGCACCCCATTGTAGAGGGCTCTCTCCAGGACGTCGGCGTACTCTCCCTTGGGCTCGAGGTTCAGCATCCGCTGGGCGAAGTAGACTAATCCGATGGCGGCGCAGGTCTCGGTGTAGGCAGTGTGGTTGGGGAGGTGGTAGTCCCAGGTGAAGCGCTCCCCCTCCGGCGAGGAGCCGATGCCGCCGGTGACGTACATCCGCCGCTCGGTGACGTTGGCCCACAGCCGCCGGCAGGCCGCCATCAGGGACTCATCGCCCGTCTCGGCGGCGACGTCGGCCATGCCGCTGTAGAGGTACATGGCCCGCACGGCGTGGCCCTCGGCTGTCTCCTGCTCTCGGGCGGGCAAGTGGCTCTGGTTGTAGCGGTAGTCGCGCCCGTGCCAAGTGCCGTGGTCGTCGCCGCGGGCCTGGGCTTCTTGATCGTAGTAGTGTGGCTGCCGCCCCCGCTCGTCCACGAAGAACCGGGCCAGGCTGAGATACCGCTCCTCCCCCGTCTGCCGGTAGAGCTTCACCAGGGCCAACTCGATCTCCTCGTGGCCGGGGTAGCCCCGCTTCTGCCCTGCCTCGGGCCCGAACACCGAGGCGATGTAGTCGGCGTAGCGGGAGAGCGCCGCCAGGAGCGTGCCCTTGCCGGTGGCCTGTTGATAGGCAACCGCCGCCTCCATGAGGTGGCCGGCGCAGTAGAGCTCGTGCCAATCGCGGAGGTTGGCCCAGCGCTTCTCCGGCTCCACCACGGTGAAGTGGACGTTCAGGTAGCCGTCCGGCTGCTGGGCGGAGGCGATCAGGTCCACCACCTCGTCCACCTGGCGCTCCAGGGCCGGGTCGGGGTCGGTGGCCAGGCTGTAGGCGGCGGCCTCGATCCACTTGGCCACGTCCGAGTCCCAGAAGATGTGGGGCGGGTCGGGGTCCCCGGGGCGCCACTGGAGGCGGAAGGCCCCCAGGCGGCCGGTGTCCGCCAGTTGGCGATACTCGGCGGGGAGGGTCACGGTGCGGATGGCCTCCTGCCGGGGGGACCAGAAGGCGTCGGAGATGGTGACGTGACAAAGGGGTACCGATCGAAGGGGCGAGTTCATGTGGCCTCCTGAGCGGCGTTGGCATCATTGTCGGGGTTGGCGGCGGTGAGTCAACTGGAGCCGGCCGTGCTGCGCCGCCACGACCTATCCACCCGGTCCACCCCGACGGCGATGGTTGACGTCGGGCTTCGGAAGGGCCACAATCCGGGCTCAGCGACAAGGAGCAGTCCCGCCG
>JBBQIE010000629.1:0-2222 GCA_038324625.1 Anaerolineae bacterium
TCGCGAACGCCACGAAAGGGGCGGAAACGCGAAAGCTCGTCGTCGAGCGGGCTACCTCAGGGGCCGCGACGTCTGGGCCGCCGAGCGCCCGTCCGGCCATGTTGACCCCTCGGGCGGACCGTCGTGAACCGGCCCCGCGCCGGGCGTCTTCTTCCGCTGTTGGCCCCACTATTGGGCGGGGGGCGAGACGCTTTCATGCGGAGGCCCCCGACCTCGGTGGGGGGCCTCCTCTTGACAGCGATTACTGGATTATTTCGACAACCTTCATTTATGGTGGGGCGGACGCCGGTGGCGCAGTGGGCCGCTTAGCTGCCCAATCGTCATTAGGCCTTTCGCCGCCTGGGAGGACGCCATGGAACCCGTGCTTCGCGCCGCCATCATCGGCACCGGACGCATCGGCAGCACCTACGACGACGAGGTGCCCGACCCCCAACCCTCCTCCTTCTACCGGGGCGATCTGCGCCACAACGGCCTCTACACCCTCCTCCCCATCAACCACGCCGGAGCCTACCGGGCCACCCCGGGCTTCGATCTGGTGGCCGGGGCCAACCGGGGTGAGGCCAAGCTCCGGGACTTCGGGGAACGCTGGGGGGTGCGGGCCCTCTACACCGACTTCCGGCGGATGCTCCGGGAGGAACGGCCGGACGTGGTCTCCGTCTGCACCCAATCCCCGGAGAAGGCGGAGATCACCGTGGCCGCCGCCGAGGCGGGGGTGAAGGCCATCGTGGTGGAGAAGGCCATGGCCACCAGCATGGCCGAGGCCGATGCCATGATCGCCGCCTGCCAGGGGAACGGGGTCCTGCTGGCGGTGAACCACCCCAGTCGCTTCAGCTTGGCCAACCGCAAGACCAAGCAACTCATCGAGGAAGGGGCCATCGGCGACCTGGGCACGGTTACCGCCCACTGGGCCGCCGGGATGCTCCACGGCGGCACTCACTCCTTCGACTTCCTCCGCTTCTGGGCCGGGGACGTGGCCGAGGTCCAGGCCCGCGTGCCCGACTACCAGCCGGAGAAGGATCTCCCAGCCGAGGGGATGCTCCGGTTCCGCAATGGGGTGACGGGCTTCTTCTCCAACCTCCACGGGATCAGCCCGGGCCTGGAGGCGCGGGGGACGGGGGGCTACCTGACCATCTCCACCCTAGTGGGGGACGGGTGGCTCTACCGGATCGAGCCTTTCTACCCCGAGGGGACGCGCCAGTATCCCCATCGCCTGCGGGCGGAGCCCATCGAGGCAGCGATGGAGGACCTCAGCCCCACGCGGAGGATGCTTAGCGAGCTATACCGCTCGGTGGTGCATGGGGAGCCGTTCCTCTCCACCGGCCGGGACGGGGCCGCCGCCCTGGAGCTGGGCCTGGCCTGCTTCGCCTCGCATTTAGCCGGAGGCCCGGTGAGCCTGCCTCTGGAGGATCGGGGGCTGCGGGTGCCGAACCGGTAGGGGGTTTCCGCCTACTCCCGGCTCCTAGAGATCTCCCATCTATGCTCCGCCTCCAGGTCCGAGAGCAGGGCCACTCCCTGGAGCATGGCCGCGGGCGGCGTCTATCGCCGAGGTGTCGATGGGGTCCAGGATGATGCAACCGTCAACGACGCTGACGCGGAGCCGGTCTTTGGGCTTGAGGTTCAGGGCATCCCGGATCTCCTTGGGTATGGCGACCCGGACTTTAGATGAAAGCGTGGTCAGAATGTCTAATCTCCCGGCTCGCGTCTGAGGTACTCGGGATTCAGGGACTCCGGAGGGCGAATACGAGATTCGCCCCTACGACAGGCTCTCAATAGGCCCGGCCATTGTTGGTGACGGGTCGCCCCGCCATAATGAGGATTGACGAAATAACCGGAGCACGTCACATCAGCGGGACCGTTGTCCGTGAGGGGCCGCCCCGCCATGGATGGTCGGGGCTCCGGTGGCGCAAAGCCGGCCTGCGCCGGCTGAGAGTGGTCCCAGCCCGCGTAGGCGGGCTTCGCTCCTCGTAGCTCGGCCATTTATGGCGGAGCGAGCGTCCGGTCGCACAGTGGGGCGCCTATTTATTCAATCCCCATTATGGCCGGGCGGGCGTCCGGTCGCACAGTGGGTCCAGACGTTTTGAGATAGTGGCCTGAAGGATGCAGGTGGGAGAGCATAGGAGGTGGGAATGGCTTACGCACTCAGGCGACAGGATCAGGTTGGGGTACTGGCAGCGCTGGAGAAAGGGGAGTACGAGGCGATCGCCACCAGTGGGCAGAGCGTG
>JBBQIE010000630.1:0-2205 GCA_038324625.1 Anaerolineae bacterium
CGATCTCGAAGGGGAGCACCCCGGTCACCCCGCCCTCGAGCCAGAGGGGCAGGAGTTGGGTCACGTCGCCGTCGGAGTCCACGAAGATGTTCCTCACCCCGGCCCGCCGCAGGGCCTCGGTCATCCGGCGGTAGCGGGGCAGGAGGAAGCGCCGGAAGGTGGCGGGGGAGATCAGAGGCCCACCCCGGTAGCACATGTCCTCCCAGATGAAGACGAAGTCCACTTGCACCTGTTGCAGCACCCGCGGATAGAAGGCGCCCCACAGGTCGCAGAGGGTATCGAGCACCTCCTCCACCAGGCCGGGATCGTCGTAGAAGGCGGTCAGGGCCCTCTCCACCCCCATCAGCTCCCGCAAGCCCCCGAAGAACCCGCAGGGCAACATGCCCAGGAAGAGGATGGAGTCCCGCTCCTGCCACTCCCGGCGCCAACTCGACCAGTCGTCCACCCCGAGCAGCGTCTGGTGCTCTCCGGGGAAGCGATCGGGGTGGGTCGGATCGGAGAGGAGGGGCCGGAGCCGCTCCCAGTCGGCGCGGTCGCGGAGGGGATGCTCCAGGAACTGGGGCATGCTCCGGGTGCCGTCACTCACCCGCTTCACGATGCCGTGCTGGTCCCGGACCACGCGGGTCTCGCCCTCGTCGGAAAGCACCGTCTCCGGGAGGAGGGGGCAGAGGAAGGCGTTGACCGGCACCGGATGCTGGGAGCCGTCCTCGAAGCCGGCGGCCCGGGCCCAGTCCCCCTCCCCCAGGCCCTCCGCGCGCCAACGCGCCAGGGTCTCCGGCCAGGGGCCGAAGAAGGCAGCGTGGGGCACCCTCACCCCGGCGTCGCCCTGCATCACCCTCTGGAAGCGCTCCCTCAGCCGCACCCTGGCCTCCCTCGTCCTGTGTATGAAGGTCGTCGAAATCGGGCGAGCACATTCTGGCCGAGAGAGCGGACGGTTCAAACCGTCCGCTGAGGGTCTTCGGCCAAAGGAGCCGAACAGCGGGTGGATGATGGCGACGAACCGCCAATCCGCCATGCCCCATTGGTGCCGCATCACCACGTCGCCCCAACCCCTGGCCGGAGGCCCTCAGCGGCGGGCTTCAGACCGCCGCCCCCACCGATGAACAATGCCCCGGCGTTTTGTCAGCCTCCATCTACGGAAAGAGCACCACTTTCCCCACCGCCTCTCGCGCCCCTATTCGCCGGATGGCCTCCCCGACCTCGTCGAAACGGAGTCGGTCGGAGTGGAAGTGGCTAGGGTTGATCCGCCCCTCCCGGATGAGCCGCAGCACCTCGTCGTGAGCCCCGGCCTCGTCGGTGCGGATCTTGGCGATGCGGGGGTCCTCCGGCTTGGGCCCGGTGGGCGGGATCTTGGGCGAACCGTAGGCCGCCACCTTTCCCTCCGGCTTCACCAGGTCCAGGGCCTGGGTCAACGCCTTCTGGTCGCCGATACAGTCCACCAGGACGTCCACCCCGGCGCCGTGAAGCAGCTCCGGCACGGCTTGCACCATGTCCGTCTCCCGGCTGTTGATGGTCCGGGTGGCGCCCACCTTCCGGCCCACCTCCAGCCGGGCCTCGTGGTGGCCGACGAGGATCACCTCCTCGGCGTCCTTGGCGGCGGCCGCTTGCACGAACCCCAGCCCCACCGGACCGTCCCCCATGACCAGCACCGACTTCCCGGCCACGTCCAGGGCTTTCACCCAACTGAGGGCCTCGCGCAGGTTGATGAGCATGGCGGCATCGGCCGGGTCCATCTCCGGCGGCACCTGCTGGTGCAGGAAGTGGGTGATGACCATGCCCGAGGTGTCCAGCCCGTCGGCCTTCATGGTCGCGGTGTCGGTGGCCAGGCTGATGGTGGTGAAGCTCCCCAGGGCGGAGGCATACTCGCCCATGGTGGTGCCGGGGTAGACAGCGGTCACCCGCAGGAGCACGTCGCCCACCTGGTAGCTCCGCACCTTGGGCCCCACCTCGACCACCCGGCCCACCGTCTCGTGACCCAGGATCAGGGGCAGGGGGGTGTTCCAGCCCATGCTCCCCTGCACCACCCGATAGTCGGTGCTGTTGCAGGTGGCCCAGCACAGCACCTCGGCCACCGCCTGGTAATCGCTGGGAACCGGCTCCGGCACTTCCTCCAGGCTCACCGATCCCAACTGCCGTACCACCGCTGCCTTCATGGTCGCCTCCTCCCATCCTCTAAAGTCACTTTTCGTGCCAGGCCAGAACGAT
>JBBQIE010000631.1:0-2192 GCA_038324625.1 Anaerolineae bacterium
GGATGGTCGGTGAGGGCGCGGGGAGACGCCTTGTTGGGAGCCTTGCCGGTGGGCGTGCTCCTGGCCGCTAACACCTACTTCGGCCTAGGTGGGCTCAAGTATCTGGTCGCCTTCCCGCCTCTATGCCTTCTCCTTATGGTCCTGACCACCCAAGACCGGCAGGAGCGGGGCTTCCGACGTCACGGAGTCCACTACTCGGACGGTCTACGGGCACGGACTCTGGCCTTAACGGTGCCGGTGATCGCGGTGGTGGCCGCTCTGGCCCTCGTTGTGCCCTACGTGTCCGCTCAGTCGGTGGCCGACGCCTACTGGCACTACGCCGAGGGCCCCTGGCGGCAAGTAGTGAGGGTGGGACACTGGCTCTTCCCGGGGATCATTGGGAGAGGGGATGCCTCCCCCTGGATGGCGGACCTGGCCTCGGCGGCCATGCCGTCGGCGCGGGCTCTCACCGGCGAGATCTCTCCCGGACGGCAGCCGATCATGTACGTCAAGACCAGCGATCCGCCGCCTCTGGACATCGTCGAGCACATGGAGATGGACCGTTACGGGCTGGACGTTGGCCAATCGCCCAAACGTTACTGGCGGGGCATGACCTACGACCTGTATACCGGCCGGGGTTGGGCTAATAGTCGCCTGGACATCGTGCGGGTGGAGGCAGGGCAGGAGTTCGCGGAACCAATCGGCCCCCGGGAGGAGGTGGCTCAGGAGTTCCAGATCCTGGTGCCCCGGGACGAGCTGCTGTACGCGGTGGCCGAGCCCATTGCTATTGATGCCGTGGGGCGGGTGCGCTGGCGCGGTGAGGGGGACCTGGCCTTCGTCAATGCCTCGGTGGGCCAGTACGAGGTGCTTTCTTCCGTCCCGAGAGTGTCGGTGACTCAGCTCCAGCGCGCGGGAGAAGCCTATCCCGACTGGGTGCGAGAGCGCTACCTCACCCTCCCGGCGGTGCCGGAGAGGGTGTTGGACTTGGCCCGGCAGACGACCATGGGCGCCACTACCCCTTACGATAAGCTGATGGCTCTGCAGGACTTGCTCCGGACCTACGAGTACGACCTGGAAGTGCCGGCGCCCGCCGACGGCAAGGACGCGGTGGACTACTTCCTCTTCGAGAGCAAGCGGGGGTTCTGCGACTACTACGCCAGCGCCATGGTGGTGATGGCCAGGTCGGTGGGGATACCGGCCCGGCTGGCCTCGGGTTACGCCACCGGTACCTACGACTACGAGGCCGGCCACTACGTGGTCACGGAAGGGAACGCTCACTCCTGGCCCGAAGCCTACTTCCCCGGCCTGGGGTGGATTGAGTTTGAGCCCACGGTGGTCCAGTCTACTTTCGTCCGACTGCAAGGCCGGGAGGAGGGAGGATCGCTTCCGATCCCGGCGCCGACCGCACCGGGGGCGGAGCGCTCGGGCCTAGATACCGGCTTACTCGTGGCCGGTGTTGGCCTCGGGGTGCTGCTGGTGGCCCTCTCCGCGTGGGCGTTCAGAAGGCAGCGGCGCCTGGCCACTGACGATCCGGTCCTGGCCGCTTTCGCCACCATGCAGGCCGATGCCGCCCGCCTCGATTTCCAGGGGTCGGAAGGGCTCACGCCCAGAGAGTACGCTGGCCTTCTGGCGGAACACGTGCAGAGGACGGCACGGTCGGTGGGCTACGCCGGGGACGGAAACGGTGCCTCGTTGCGGGAGGCCGAATCGTCCATGCTCACCCTGACCCTGGCCTATGAGCGACGTCGGTACGCGGGCTCCGTGGAAGCGGCCCCGGAGACCGCTGAGAGGGCTTGGCAGGGAATGCTACGGCTGCTCAGGCGACTTGTGGTGCGGCGAGTGCCGCGATTGGTAGGGTCGAGACTGGAGGCACGGCTTCGGGCGGTGCTGCGCCGGTGAGCCAAGAGGAGGGCGGGTGGGCCCTCCCCCCGTGACCGCTGAGCGAGGAAGCCGAGTCTCTACGCCATCTCTTCCAGAAAGTCGTCAACTTGAGCGGTGGTGGGCAGGGCGGGAATGCCGCCCTTCTTGGTGGCGGTCAAGGCGCCCACGGCGTTGGCATAGCGCAATATGTCCTCGAAGTCTCTCGCTCCTAGGGTATCCAACTCCCCGGTATCCAAGATGCCCTTCACCGCCGCTGCCACGAATCCGTCGCCGCAGCCGGTGGCATCCACGGTTCTGACCCGGAAGCCGGGCACGTGTCCGTCCGTCCGCGG
>JBBQIE010000632.1:0-2186 GCA_038324625.1 Anaerolineae bacterium
TACGGGGCCCTGAACTCCGACCGGTCCAACGCCATCCTCCTCTGCCACGCCCTTTCCGGGGACGCCCACGCCGCCGGTCGCCACGCTCCCACCGACCCCAAACCCGGCTGGTGGGACGACATGGTGGGCCCGGGCAAGGGATTCGACACCTCCAAGTACTACGTCATCTGCTCCAACGTCATCGGCGGCTGCATGGGCACCACCGGCCCCTCCGCCCAGAACCCCCGCACCGGCCGCCCCTTCGGGCTTTCCTTTCCCGTGGTCACCATAGCCGACATGGTGCGGGTGCAGCGGGAGCTGCTCCGGCATCTAGGCGTGGATTCCCTTCTGTGCGCCAGTGGGGGCAGCATGGGCGGGATGCAGGTCCTGCAATGGACGGTTGACTACCCGGACATGGTCCGCAGCGTCATACCCATCGCCAGCGCCGCCCATCAGTCGGCTCAGGGGATCGCCTTCGACGTGGTCGGCCGCCGGGCCATCATGTCCGACCCCAAATGGCGTGGGGGGAACTACTACACCTTCAACGACCCTCCGGTGGACGGGTTGGCCCTGGCCCGCATGGTCGGCCACATCACCTACCTCAGTGAGATGTCCATGCGGCACAAGTTCGGCCGCCGGCTTCAGGACCGGGAACGCTACGGGTACGACTTCGCCACCGAGTTCCAGGTGGAGAGCTACCTATACTATCAAGGTGACAAGTTCACCGAGCGCTTCGACGCCAACACCTACTTGTACATCACCAAGGCCATAGACTACTTCGACCTGGCCAACGGTCGAGCCTCCCTGGCCGAGGCCCTGCGGGAGGCGCGGGCCAAGTTCCTCTTGATCGCCTTCTCCTCCGACTGGCTCTACCTGCCCTCCCAGTCGCGAGAGATCGTCAGTGCCCTCAAAGCCGCCGATGTGGACGTCTCCTACTGCGAGATTCACTCCGACTACGGGCACGATGCCTTCCTGTTGGAAGTGGAGGAGCAAGAGCGGCTCATCGGCAACTTCCTGGCCGGCGTCGCCCGCGAGAACGGGATAACATGACCCCCAGCGAAGGCCGCCTGGACTACGACGTCATCGTCTCCCTGGTAGACCCCGGGTCCCGGGTCCTGGACCTGGGCTGCGGCGATGGGCTGCTCCTGTCGCGGCTGATACAGGAGAAGGGAGCGCGGGGCACCGGCGTGGAGATCTCCCAAGCGGGAGTGCAGGCCGCCATCGCCCGCGGCATCAGCGTCATGCAGGGGAACCTGGACGAGGGCCTGGCCGACTACCAGGATCAGTCCTTCGACTGGGTCATCCTCAACCAGACCCTCCAATCCCTCTCCAATCCCATCCTGGTCCTCGACGAGATACGGCGGGTAGGGCGGCGCTCCATCGTCGGCTTCCCCAACTTCGGCTACTGGCGCACTCGCCTGAGTCTGCTCCTCTCCGGCCGGATGCCCTCCAACCGCGAATTGCCCTACCGCTGGTACGACAGCCCCGCCACCCGTCTCCTCACCATCGCCGACTTCCAGGACTACTGCCGCCACCACGGCATCGCCATCATCCAGGAGGTCTTCCTGGGCGGGGGAATGGGAGAACACCGTCGGATGCTCCCCAACCTACGGGCCGAGACCGGCATCTTCGTCCTCGGCGATCACGGCTCCCCTCGGGCGAGCCGATGACCGCGCCGGAGTCCGGGGCCGACGTCGCCTCCGGGGGACTCGCCGACGCCCCCGCCTCCGGCATCGCGGCTCCCCGCAGCCGCATACGGGCGGTAATCACTCTGGCCTTCGGGCACGGCGCCGCCGACTTCTACCCCGGTTATCTTCCCAGCATCCTCCCCTATCTAATCACCAAGCTCGGCCTATCACTCACCGCCGCCGGCGGGTTGGCCTCCCTGCAATCCTTCTCCACCTCCCTGATCCAGCCCATCCTCGGCTACCTGGTGGACGCCCGGCACCCCCGCCCTTGGGCCTCCTGGGGCCTGGTGGCCGCCGCCATCCTCTTCAGCCTCATGGGATTCGCTCCCAACGTCCTGCTGCTCGCCGCTCTAATCGTGCTCGGGGGTTTGGGTGTGGCCCTGTACCACCCTCAGGGCGCCGCCATGGCCGCCCTTCTCTCCGGGGGCCGGGCCGGCACCGCCATGTCCGTGTTCGCCACCGGCGGCAGCATCGGCCACGCTCTGGGGCCCCTGGTGGCCGTCCTCATCGTCGAGCGCT
>JBBQIE010000633.1:0-2176 GCA_038324625.1 Anaerolineae bacterium
TCAGGTGCAGGGGCACGGATAACACGCGGCCGGCCTTCACATCGGCGAGGGCCTTGTCCACCGCCACGATGGCGGCATTACTCTTGGGCGCGGTCGCTAGATAGATCGTCGCCTGAGAAAGGGTGATGCGGGCTTCGGGCATGCCGAGGAATTCGACGGCCGAGAGGGCTGATACGGCCACGGTGAGACCGCGGGGATCGGCGTTGCCGATGTCTTCAGAGGCCAGCACGATGAGCCGGCGGGCGATGAAACGCGGATCCTCTCCCGCGTAGATCATCTTGGCCAGCCAGTAGAGGGCGGCGTCGGGGTCGGAGCCGCGCATGCTCTTGATGAAGGCGCTGATGGTGTCGTAGTGGGCGTCGCCGTCCTTGTCGTAGAGGAGAGCCCGCCGCTGCATGGCCTCCTCCGCCACTGCCAGGGTGACGTGGACCTTCCCCCGGCGATCGGCGGGGGTGGCGGTGGCCGCCGACTCCAGGGCGTTCAGGGCCACCCGCGCGTCGCCCCCGGCCATGCGCGCGATGTGGGCCAGGGCCTCGTCCTCCACCTCCAGGGGAATGCGACCCAGCCCCCGCTCCTCGTCCTCCAGGGCCCGGCGCATCACCGTCAGCAGGTGCTCCTCGGTGAGGGGCTGCAACTGGAACACGCGGCTGCGGGAGACCAAGGGTCCGATGACCTCGAAGTAGGGGTTCTCGGTGGTGGCCCCGATGAGGATGACGGTGCCGTCCTCCACGTGGGGCAGGAGAGCGTCCTGCTGGGCCTTGTTGAAACGGTGGATCTCGTCCACCAGGAGGATGGTCCGCTCCCCGGTGGTCTCCTGGTGCTTGCGGGCCTCCTGCACCACCCGCCGCAGATCGGCCACCCCGCTGGTGACGGCGCTCAGGGAGGTGAACTGGGACTGGGTGGCGTGGGCGATGATGGCGGCCAGGCTGGTCTTCCCCACCCCGGGAGGGCCCCAGAGGATAATCGAGGAGAGGCGGTCGCTCTCGATGGCCTGCCGGAGGATGCGCCCCGGCCCCACGATCTCCTCCTGGCCCACGTACTCGTCCAGGGTAAGGGGCCGCATCCGGGCGGCCAGGGGCTCACGCCCGGATGGCCGCGGTCGGGGGGGAGTGAACATCCTGCGCTGCATTAAGGACACCTCCGCCCGGAGTGTAGCCCAGGACGGAGGCGGCGGCTAACGGAGGAGGAATGAGCCACAGAGGCACCGGCACAGAGAAAGGCAATAAGGCGGAGAGGAAAAGTAGTTCTCTGTGTCTCCGTGCCTCTGTGGCTATCCCTTATCCCTTGAAGTCGCCCGTGGATGGCGGCAGGGGCCAGTGTGTGCCTCTCTGCCCGGAGAGGCCCCGGTTCGGCGAGACGGTCAGGGGCCGGGCGGGGATGCCGACCAGCTTGCCGCCCTCGGCCCAGGCCTCGTCACCGTCGTGCAGCTCGGGGATCAGTTGGGCGATGAGGCGCTCCTTGATCTCCCGGTGCTCGGGGGTTTGGCTGAGGTCGTGAAGCTCCCGCGGGTCCTCCTGCATGTCGAAGAGCTGGGTCACGTTCCCGGCCGGGTAGTAGATGAGCTTGTAGCGGGGGTCGCGCATCATGCGGGTGGCCCGCTGGCCGTTGGAGATCTCCCCGAAGAAGTAGTCCCGCTCTCTCGCCCCCACCATCGAGGTGCCCTCCACGCTCTCGGGGATCTCGATGCCGGCCAGGTCCAGGAGGGTGGGCATGACGTCCTGAAGGCCCACCAAGCGGTCGTCGCGGCGGTGGTGGCCGACCCGCTCATCGCCGGCGGTGCCGATCAGGAGCATGGGCACGCGGGCGGAGTTCTCGAAGAACCAGCGCTTCTGCCAGAGGCGGTGGGTGCCGAGCATGTCCCCGTGATCGGCGGTGAAGAGGAGGATGGTATCGTCGAGCAGGCCCTCCTCCCGCAGGGCCCCGATCACCACCCGCAGTTGGTGATCAATGTGGGTGCAGAGGGCATAGAAGGCCCGGCGGGCGGCCCGGATCTGGAGGGGGTTCAGGTCGCTCCCGATGCCATGCATGGCCTCCAGCACCGCCGGGGGAATGGTGGCCTCATCCTGGGCCCAATCGCCCACGAAAGGCTCGTCAATCTCGATGTCGCGGTAGATGTCGAGGTAGGCCTGGAGAGGGGCCAAGGGCGGGTGGGGGTGGCAGTAGGAAAGGTACCAGA
>JBBQIE010000634.1:0-2151 GCA_038324625.1 Anaerolineae bacterium
GGCCATGCTCATGGGCGGTGGGGCTCTCCTGGGGGCGGCAGTGCTGCTCCTGGCACCGGGGCCACGCACGGCCGCGGCCCAGATGCTCCGCGAGGCCCTCTGGGGCAAGTCCCCGGAGGCCATCGGCCGCCTCTTCCTCGATTGGGCCTACGGCGGGGCCACCATCGCCGCCAGACCGGCTTGGGCACCCATTCCGGCCCTGGGACTCTGCCTCCTCCTGCCCTTGGGCCTGCTCAACCCTGTCCTCAGTCGGGGTTGGCGTCGCTCTCTGGCCGCCTGGGCCCTGGTACCGGCCCTGTTCGCCGTCGCCCTGCCCTACGGGGGCCTGGTCCTGCGTCACTTCTCCTACATCGCCCCGGCACTCTGCCTCCTCACCGGCGCCGGCCTGCTGCTGTTGCTCCGGAGAGGGCCCGCCGGTGCGCTTGTCGGGGCCCTACTGCTGGGAGCCACCGTCATCCCCGGCCTGACCTGGCAGACCGCTCACGACAAGGGGCACTATGGTGCCGCCCTGGCCTACGTGGACGAGCACCGCCGCCAGGGAGACCTGCTTCTCCTCGCCAACCCGCACCAATGGGTTCCCTTCCAGTACTACTTCCGGGGCGGTCTGCCTTACGTTTCGGTGAGCGATGGGCGGCCGCTGCCTGAGGCCGAGGTGGCCGCCGCATCTCGGGTATGGGTGCTCGAATGGGAGACCTGGGCCGTGGGCGATTGGCCCTCCATCCTAGCCGACCTCCAAGAGATCACCTTCGCCGCCGATTCCGTCACCTACTCCAACGACGTCCGCCTCAGCCTTCTCTATCCCGAGCCGGACCAAATGTCCCCGGGCTCCGGACCGGTCTCCTGGGGCCCATCCCGATCCCTAGCCTCGGTGCTGCTTTCGTCAGGGGCGGTGATCCCCGGCGACGCCGTTTTGGTGGAGGCCGACTGGGAGCCCCATCCCAGCTTGCATGATACTACCGCCGTGGTGGTCCGCCTGACCGACGAGGCCGGCCTGGTCTGGGCGCGGTCGGTGGTTCAGCCCAGCCCGCTCCCCAGCGGGGTCACCCGGCAAGCCATGATGATCCCCGGGGGCACGCCGCCCGGTCAGTACCGTCTGGAGATGGGCGTCGTGGACCTCCCCAGCGGGGCCAGCCTAACCGCCACCACCGCTGACGGAATCGCTCAGGGTCCTTGGCTGTCGCTAGGATCCGTCGAAGTGGACCGCGGGCCGGGGTATCCCCTCCCCGATGCCGCTCAAGGACGCCCGCTGGCTGCCGGCGACGCCGTGGACTTCCTGGGCAGCGAACCCGCGGATTCCACCCTCACCCCGGGGGACCTCTGGGCCGGGTTCCTCCAGTTTCGGGCCCTCCGGCCACTCGGGGCCGTCACCCTGGAGTTCTCGCTGCTGGCGGATGGATCGAGCCGACCGCTCATGGAGGCTCCGCTGGCCGCCGGACCACTGGCGGCCGACCAGTGGCAACCGGGGGAGGCCTGGCGCTGCCCCTACAGCCTGCGCCTCCCCGCAGACCTGCCCGCCGGCCGCTACCGTCTGGTGGCTCGGGTGAAGGAGGAAGGGGCTATCCTTGCGGTTAGCAGAGGGACCCTTCTGAGGAGGTCGGATAACTACCTGACCCTGGCCGAACTGACCGTACAACCCCGGGAACCGCACATGGTGACCGAAGTGCCCACCCACCCCCAGGATGCGGTCTTCGGAGAGGTCATACGACTGATGGGCTACGACCTGGCCACCGAGAACGATAGCCTCGTCTTGAGCCTGTACTGGGAGTGCCTGGCAGCGATGGCGGAACCCTACAAGGTGTTCGTACACCTCGTCCCTCCCGACGGAGGTCAACCGGCCGCCCAGGACGACCGGCCGCCCGGGGACATCCCCACCACCTCCTGGCGATCGGGCGAGACCTTCCTCTCGATTCACACCCTCAGCCCGGCCGGCGAGGGGTCAGCGAATCTCGTCCTGCGCATTGGTCTATACAGCGAACGCACCATGGCCCGGCTCCCAGTGTCCGTGGACAGCGTCCATACCGATCATATCGATCTGCCCCTGCCCTGACTCACGGCCCGGCACGGGCTTCGATCACTTCGACCACGCCTAGGGTACAGACGTCGCCCCGCCCGCCATCGGGGCAGAGAGCCGGCCACCACTCCGCCTGCCCG
>JBBQIE010000635.1:0-2149 GCA_038324625.1 Anaerolineae bacterium
TGACCGCTAGGAAGCGCTCGAGGCGGGCCTCCCGTTTCAGCACCTGCACCGACCGCCGGGCCGAGGAGTAGATCGCCGCCGCCGTGGCCTGGTTGTAGGGCAGGCCCCAGGAGCCCCAATACAACTCCCCCCCCAGCAACAACGCCACCCCCGCCAGACGCCAATCCGCCCGACGCACCCGGCTCAGGGCCAGGAAGGCGCCTGCCAGAGCCACCCACCCCAGCGCGGTGACGGCCCTGGGCCGCGGGTCGGACAGAACCCAGAGCAAGGCGAGGAGGACCGCCCCCACGGCCACCATGGCCGGCCGCCAATGTCGCCGGCTTATATCGAGGCGGTCTCGGCTCAGGGCGGAGACCCCCTCCGCCACCAGGATGGCCGACCCCAGGGCATAGAGCATCAGCCACCGCGCCGGGGCCCGAAACAGGGAGATGCCCGGCACCAGACGGTAGAGAACGTAGTAGAAGGGATTGTACAGGCCCAGGGCCAATGCCAGCCCCACGGCCGCCAACCCCAGCCCCACCCGGGCTGACCGCCGACGACTCCAGGCGCCCATCACCGCCAGGGCCAGTCCGCTTACCCCCATGCCGGCCAAGTACTCGCTGAAGACCTCTTCGCCCCCCAGGCGCGGCAGCAAGCCCAGCAGCCAGGCCTTAGGGCCAAAGGAGAAGGAGACCACCTGTCGGTAGGGCAGCCCCCCACCGCGAACCGAGAGACGGGCCAGCTCCAGGGTAGGCAGCAATTGGGCCGCGGACAGGCCGACGCCGATCAAGGCCCCGGCTCCCACGAAAGCCACGCCGAAAAGGGCGATCCGCGCTCGTCCTCGCCGGGACCACGGCGCCGCGATCGCCCGGAAAGCGATATAGGTCAGCAGGGCCGCGTGACCGATGTAGGTGGCCTGGGAATGCCCGGCCAGCAACTGCAACCCGCTCAGGGCTCCCGCCCCCGCCAGCCAGATAGTGAGGCGGGCCCGCCCTCGCCCCGGCTCCCCTCGGGAGAGCGGCGCCAGTACCGCCCGCTCCAGGATCAGCAATTGCAGGGGGACCCAGGCGATCACCTCCACCTGGTTGAAGTGCTCGGCCTGGGCCCCCACCGCGCTCCCCAGGGTCATCACCGCCGCCCCCGCCAGGCTACTCAGGCGACCATACCCCGGCCCCAGGCGCAGGAACAGGTAGGTGAAGACAGCCAACAGGGCCACGTGCAACACCAGGGTCGCGGTGGCCAGGGCCGGCGGGGACAGGATCAGAAGGGGCCAGTGCAGCGGGTAGAGCACTCCCGCCTGGGGATTGGCGAGAAAGGGCGCTCCCAGGAAAAGGTAAGGGTTCCAGAAAGGAAGCTGACCGGCCAGGAGTCTCTCGGAGGCATACCCGTACAGGGGATAGAAGTAGGTGAAGGCATCCGGGCCGTACATGATGCGACCGGCCAAGGCGATCTGCCAGTAGAAGGCGAGGATCCCGGTGACCAATGCCCCCAGGGCTAGGAGGTCCCGAGGGCCAAAACCCTCCGATCCTCGGCTGCCGTCGCTCATCGCTCCTTCCTGACCAAGTAGAGGACCAGGGACGGGGCTCCGTCGTGCCGCAGCCCAACATAGGCCGGGGCCGGCCCGAATCCGGCCGCTCGCAGGGCGGCGACATCGGCCTGCCCGATCGCATCGCTCTTGGCTAACAGGTAAGCCGGTTCGGCGGCGGTGGCCTCCGCCAGGAGTTGGTCCTCAGTCTGGAACCACCGGAAGTCCTGGGGGAAGTCCGCCATGTAGTAGGCTCGGTGCCAGCCCAGATCACGGTAGAGTATGGTAGCCCGGCCCGGCACTTGCCCCCTCACGTAGGCGGAGACACTCTCGATTCCCTCCCAGCTCGAGGTATCCCCGAGGGGCAACTGACTCCGGGCCGACTCCACCGCGGGAGGGAGCATGAGCGCCGCCATGGCCAAGGCCGGAACCAGGCCGATCCACGCCCATCGGTCGCCGTCCCGTGGGAGCGCAACCAGGCCGCTCACGCCCCAAGCCAGGAGGAGGGCCGCCAGGGGCACGACCGGCAGCAGGTACCGGTCCCAGGCCGGAAAGCCAAGCCCCATGCTGACTCCTAAGTATAGAGCCAAGCTGGCCGCCGCTCCCAGGGCCACGATCCCGCCCCCCTGCCGAACCTGCCGGCGG
>JBBQIE010000636.1:0-2144 GCA_038324625.1 Anaerolineae bacterium
GCTCGCCATGGGGGCTCTCTGGGTCACCGTGGTCGTGGTCTGGCTCTCACTGGACTACGTGTGCGCCGTCCTCAGCCAGGCCTCCGCGCGGCAGGCGCGTGCCCTTCGCCTCGAGCGCGAACTCCTCACCCGCCGTGAGGAGCTCCGCCGCCTCAACGACTCGCTCCGGAATGCCTACACCCTCCTCGAGCGCACCAACCACGAGCTGGCCGAAGCCCGGGACGAAGCCGAAGAAGCGCGCCGACTGAAGAACCAGTTCGCCGCCACCATCAGTCATGAGCTGCGCACCCCCCTCAACCTGATTCTGGGCTTTACCGAGGTGATGTACGCCACTCCTGAGTCCTACGGCCCGGCCGAGCTCCCGCCGGAGCTGCGGGGGGACATCCGGGAGGTGTATCGCAACACTAAGCACCTCCTCGACCTGGTGGACGATGTCCTGGACCTCTCTCGTATTGACCAGGTGCGGCTGGCATTGGTTCCGGAGGAAACCGACTTGGCCCACCTCATCCGGGAAGCCACGGCCACGGTGGCCGGACTCTTCCGGGACGGCCCGGTTCGCCTGCGGGTGGACCTTCCCGAAGGTCTGCCCTGCCTGAGCCTGGACCGCACCCGTATCCGCCAGGTGCTCATCAACCTGCTCGCCAACGCCGCTCGTTTCACCGACCGGGGCGAGGTGCGAGTGACGGCGCGACTGGACTCGGACCACGGGGAGGTGATCGTCACCGTGAGCGACACCGGTCCCGGCATCGCCCTGGAGGAGCGATCCCGCATCTTCGAGCCCTTCCACCAGGCCACCGACTCCGCCTTTCGGGGCCTGGGCGGGACCGGCCTCGGCCTGTCCATCTGCAAGACGTTCATCCAGCTCCACGGCGGTCGCATCTGGCTGGAGTCGGAGCCAGGTCAGGGCAGCCGCTTCTCGTTCTCTCTGCCGATGCGACCGTTCCTTCCCCCGGACCGGGGCGAATGGCGATTGGTAGGGGCCGGTGATCCCTTCGAGGAGAGCATCGTCGCTTGGGATGCAGGGGGCGAGTTGGCCGGGGTGCTGGCACGGGCCCTGCCCCAACTCAAGGTCCATGTGGCGACGTCAGCGAACGACGTCTGTCGCGCCGTGGGTGAGTGGCATCCCCGAGCGGTGGCGGCCTTTGGGGATGAAGAGGCCGTCGCTTGTATGGCGGGTTCGGTTCCCTACCCCGGCCTGCCCATCATCCGCTGTCGGGTCCGCGATCGCCACCCCTTGGAGCGATTCGGCAATGTCAAGGCGGTGCTCACTAAGCCGGCGACGGGGTCGGCTCTGCTGGGCCTGCTGGCTGAGGTCGGGGCGGCGGACTCAGTGCTGGTGGCGGACGATGACGAGGGCATGACCCGGCTACTTCGCCGGGCTTTTCTCCAGGCTCAGCCCGGCTTCCAGGTGCTGACGGCGCACGATGCCGATCAGACGCTTTCCCTGCTGCGCGAGGAGCGCCCTCAGGCCCTCATCCTCGACTTGGCCATGCCCGCCGGAGGAGGTATGCGGGTACTGACGGCCATAGATTCCGAACCTGACTTGCAGGTGCCGGTGATTGTGCTGACGGCCATGGACCTCCACGGGGAACAGGGGCGCCTGGTGGCCGATCAGATCACCATATCCAGCTGGGCGGGGATGGGCGAAGCCGACGTGGCCCGCTACATTGAGGCCGCCGCTCGGGCAGCCCGGCCTCGGTACGCGGGCGCCGGGTTCGAGGCGCTCCTACCGGGCTCAGCCGCCGAGCCTCCGGCTCCTTGGGCGGTGCCGACCTCGCCTCACGGTTCTTGAGGGGTCTGCTCAGGCAGAGGAGGCTCGGCGTGGACGATCACTCGATCCAGGTCGGGGAAGCGCAGGCGCAGCTCGTCCTCGAACTCCTCGGTGAGGTCGTGGGCCTGGTCCAGGCTGAGATCGGCCGGTAGCACGCAGTGCAGGGAAACCGAGGGCCGACCCTCGACGCTGTGGACCCGCACCTTGTGGCAGGAGCCGGGGCCAAACCGGGCGCTGGCGATCTCTCGGGCCTCGTCGGCCAGGCGCCGCATCTCGTCGCCCGCAGGAGCGGCGATCTCTGCCGCTCCCCTGGCCGGACCGGGCTCGATATGGGTGACGATGTCGGCGATTCCGGCATAGCGGCCGCGGACTT
>JBBQIE010000637.1:0-2139 GCA_038324625.1 Anaerolineae bacterium
CCTCTCCCATCGCGATGGGAGAGGGGTGTTCTCGCTCCCCCTTCCCGCGTCGGGAAGGGGGTAATAGGCAGAAGCGCAGCGCCTGCCGCTGGGGGGTTAGGTTCCTTCTACTTCATGGCCTCGGGGGTGGCGCGGAAGAACTCCAGGAGGTTTCCATCCGGGTCCCTGAAGAAGGCGATCCACAGGCCAGGCCGAGCCTCGCGGGCGGGGATGTGGAATTCGACGCCCTTGTCCCGGAACTCCTCGTAGGTCTTCTGCACATCGTCCACCTCGAAGGCGATGTGCTGCATGCCCTTGCGGCCTTCCTCCTGAGTCTCGGTGGCGTCCGGCTTTTCGCTCAACTCCAGACGGGTGCCGCCGATGTCAATGAAGGTCGTGTTAGGGCCCAGATGCCCGACCACGGGCAGCCCCAGGACGCCGTTGTAGAAGTCAACCAGTCGCTGCACGTTGGGGGTGGCAACTGCGATGTGGTGCGACTTGAGAATGGCCATGCGAGACTCCTAGATAACGTAGGTTGAGAGGTACTTCCGGCCCAGGATCAGCCCCTTCTTCACCTTCTCCTCGGACCCGGACCAGACGGGGTCCTCGTGCTCGGTGCTGAGGGTGTAGTCGTAGCCGTACTCCTGGAGGGTGGAGATTAACTTGGGCCAGTTGATCTCGCCCAGTCCGGGGAGGCGATAGCGCCACCAGCGATGACGGGGGATGAACATCCCCACCTTGGCCACCACGTCGGGGAAGATCTCGGTGTCCTTGGTGTGGACGTGGAAGATTCGGTCGCTGAAGTCCTTAGCCGCTTGGATGTAGTCAATGCCCATCCAGTAGAGGTGGCTGGGGTCGAAGTTGAGGCCGAAGTTGTCCACCGGGAGGGCGTCGAACAGGGGTTCCCAGACCTCAGGGGACATGAAGATGTTGCCGATGAGACCCTCGAACTGCACGTTGGTGCCGGGCCAGTTCTCGATGCCGATCTTGACCCCATGGTCGGCGGCATAGGCGAGGATGTCGCGGAAGATGGGCACCGCTTCCTCGATGTTCTCCTGGATGGTGGTGAGGTGGTTGCGCCCGACGAAGGTGCTGACGTTGGTCACCCCCAGCCTCTGAGCGGCATCCATCACTCGGCGGAGGTGGGTCTGCACCTGCTCGCGCTTCTCCGGGTCGGCGGCCAGGTTGTTGTCGCAATAGGTGAGGCAGGAGATCTCGATGCCGGCCTTATTGCAGCGCTCCTTAAGGGCATCGGCCCGATCCTGATTGAGGTTGACCACGTCTAGGGAGTTGCCAGGTTGCTGGCCGGCGGGGATGGGGGTGGCGGTGAGCTCCAGGGTCTGGAAGCCGTTGGCCCCGGCCCAGGTGACGATGTCGTCTAGGGGCACTCCCCTGAGGCAGGCGGTGAGGAAGCCGATCTTCATGGTTGAACTACCTCCGCTTAGCTGGCACTGAATCCGGCCCGAGGCTCAGCCCGAGCCGTGGAACTCCTGGAACAGCCGGTCCACCTCCTCAGCGGTGGGGAGGGAGGACTGGGCCCCGAGCTTAGTGGCGGCCAAGGCCCCGGCGCAGTTGGCGTAGTAGAGGGCTCGCTCGATCTCCCACCCCCGGCAGATGGCGGTAGCCAGGCCGCCGATGAAGGCGTCGCCGGCGCCGGTGGTGTCCACCGCCTCGATCAGCGGTGCCTGAATGCGCTCGGAGTCGTAGTAGCCGCTCTCGTAGACGCACCCTAAGTCGCCGAGGGTAACGATGGCCACCTTGGCTCCCTGCCGGCGCAGCATCCCCGCCGCCGCATACGCCTGCCGGATGTCGTCCCCCGGTAAGTAATCGGTGAGGGTGGCGGCCTCCTCTTCGTTGACCACCAAATAATCAATCTGAAGTAGGGACCCGGGAAGGTCCGAGGTGGCGGGGGCGGCATTGAGGATGACCGGCACCTCGGCCTTGCGAGCCATAGCCACGGCGGCCCCGACGGTCTCCAGCGGGATCTCGCACTGCATGACCACGATCTCAGCCCAGTCGAAGAGGGCCCGGTCCGCCTCCAGCACCGCCGGGGTCACGGCTTGATTAGCCCCGGGCGCCACGACGATGGTGTTCTCCCCCTGGCGATCCACCACGATCATGGCCACCCCGGTGGGGATGCCCTCGGCCTGGGCCACCCGC
>JBBQIE010000638.1:0-2115 GCA_038324625.1 Anaerolineae bacterium
AACCAGGACATAATGCACCAGATCGTGGTGCCCAGTGACGTCCCAGAGCTGGGTTACGAGCTCATCAACTTTGCCACCTGCTACTCCATCAGCAAGCGGAACTTCTACTCTCAAGCCCAGAGCGCCGAGTCGGTCCGCGACCAGATTCGCATGGCGACTGTCTTTCAGGGGAGCGAGGAGGACGTCCGCCGCCGGCCCACCTTCACCGAAGTGGTGTGCATGGTCAGCCCCTGCAAGCACGAGAAGCAGAACTCCGAGGTGCTGATGGAGTCGGCCAAGCATGGGATTCCGGTCTACATCGAGGTGGACGCCCTTTGCGGGGCCACCACACCCGCCCCCATCGCCGGCACCCTGGTGGAGCAGGGGGCCAACGTACTCGCCGGGGTGGTGCTGGCCCAGCTGGTACACCCGGGCACTCCCTGCATCTTCTCCATCGCCTCGGGGATCATAGATATGGCCAATGGTGCCTACTCGGGGGGGGCTCCGGAGACGACCCTTATTCATGCCGCTACCGGTCAGGTAGCCAAGCGGTTCGGGCTGCCTTACCAGGGGGGTACCGGGATTGACGCCAAGTTGCCCGACGCTCAAGCTGGTTATGAGCGAGCTCTTCAGGTATTGACCAATATCCTCGCCGGCACCAACTTCGTGCATCTCTCCTATGGCATGATGGAGCAGATGCTTCTGGCCGGCTACGAACAGGTGGTGATTGATGAGGAGATCATCGCTGCTGCCTTCCGTATTGCCCGCGCCTTCGAGGTGAATGACTATACCCTAAGCGTGGACCTGCTGAGCCGGATCGGCCCCTTGGGCGGTCACTTCCTTACCCAGCGGGAGACGCGCGACTTCTACCGCAAGGACCGGTGGGTGCCCAGCATCACCGACCGCAGCACCTGGGACACTTGGCAGGCTTCCGGGGGAAAGGATATGCGCCAGGCCGCCAACGAGAGGGCTCGAGCCATCTTGGCCGAGGAGAAGCCCTGGGCGGTCACCGAGGAGCAGGCCTCCGAGATCGAGCGCATAGCCCAGGAGGGTGTGGAGAAGGCCCAGGCCCGCCGGCAGGAGATGTAGGATGAGGCCCTTCCCCCAACCAAATGAGCGACGATCCTATTGCGGAGGTTTCCGCTAATGCACGAACCAAATGAGGTGCTGGTCCACCGGGATTGGCAGCGGCACTTCCCCAAGGTGGCACGGGCCGAGGGCATATACGTATACGATGAGGATGGGCGCCGGTACCTCGATGGGTCGGGCGGTTCCTCGGTCGTCGTCAGCGTCGGGCACGGGGTGCGCGAGGTGTGGGAGGCGGTGTCACAGCAGGCGGAGCGGTTCTGGTTCTACCCCGCCCATGCCTTCTCCAACGACCAAGCCCTGGTCCTGAGTGACCTCATCGCCGACCTGGCCCCGGGCGAGATGCGGAATGCCTGCAAGGTATGGCTGACTTGCACCGGTACCGACGCCGTGGACGACGCCGTCCGTCTGGCCCGGCAGCACTTCGTGGAGCGGGGCCAGCCCTCGCGGCACCTAGTCATCAGTCGTTGGCAGTCCTTCCACGGTAACAACATCGCCGTCGCCGGCTTCTCCGGTCTGACGGCTAGGCGTCGTATCTTCACGCCCATGTTTGTCAACATGCCCCATATCCCGCCCGCCTACTGCTACCGCTGCCCCTACGAGAAGACCTGCCCCGATTGTGGCCTGCTCTGTGCCCGCGCTCTGGAGACGGAGATATGCCAGCAGGGGCCGGAGAACGTGGCCGCCTTCATCGCCGAGCCGGTGGTGGGCGCGGCCTTGGGGGCGGTGCCGGCGCCGCCAGGCTACTTCCAGGTAGTGCGGGAGATCTGCGATCGCTATGGAGTGCTATTCATCGCCGATGAGGTGATGACCGGCTGGGGCCGCACCGGGACCATGTTCGGGTTGGATCACTGGGGGGTGACTCCGGACATCATCGCCACCGCCAAGGGCATTTCCTCCGGCTACGCTCCCATCGCGGCCGTGATCGCCAGGAACCAGGTATGGGCGCCGCTCCAGGAGAACGCCTCGGCCTACAAGGCCGGTCATACCCTGAATGCCAACCCCATCTCCTGCGCCGCCAGCAACGCCGTCCTGCGCTACCTGCTGGAT
>JBBQIE010000639.1:0-2108 GCA_038324625.1 Anaerolineae bacterium
GTGGTTGCTGTGGGCCCCGGTGGCCTTCACGATGCGGTCGTCCATCAGGGTGAGAAGCGGGCCCAAGGTGTGGGCACAGTACCAGATAGGGGCACGGGTGTAACGCCAGTACTTTTCCCCGGTCTTCGGGTCAACGAGCAAGTGGTTGATGTCGTGGATGTACTCGCCCTCGGCGTAGTAGACCGAGCCCAGCTTCCCCTGCGCCACCAGGTCTTTCCATTGGCGCACATAGTGGAAATAGCAGTAGTTCTCCGCCATCATGTAGCTCTTGCCGGTCCGCTTCACCGCCTCGATGACCGCCTGGCAGTCTTCCACCGTGTAGGCCACCGTCTGTTCGCAGAGGACGTGCTTTCCCGTCTCCAGAGCGGCGATGGACTGCTGAGCGTGATACTCGATGGGCGTGGCGATGACGATCACGTCCACCGGCGCCTGCACGAACTGGTCGAAGTCGGTATACAGTCGCGAGTCGGGGACGTTATGGGCCCGGCCCAGGTCCTCGACCACCTGCGGCTTGAGGTCGCACAGGGCGGCAATCTCCACCTGCGGATGGGAGGCCAGAGTGCTCACCAGCCCCTGCCCTCGCCGGAGGCCCACCAGGCCCACTCGGTACTTCTTGCTCATGTTTCCCTCCTCGTCGTCGGATGCATTCTCCTGTAGGGGCCGGCCTGTGTGCCGGCCCAGGCCGGGCGGACACGCAGGTCCGCCCCTACCACGTGAACATCGGGGCCAGCCGCTCGTAAAGCTCCACGTAGCGACGGTAGCCCCCGTCGTACACCGACCGGTGGGCCGGGTTGGGCTCGAACCGGCGGCCGAGGCCGCTCATGGCCTCCGCCGCCTCCGGCAGGCCCTGGAAATCACCCGCTCCCACGGCCGCCAGCATGGCCGCCCCCAGGCAGGAGGCCTCCTCAGCGGCCACCGCCCGCACCGGCAGGCCGGTCACGTCGGCCTTGATCTGCAGCCACAGGGGGCTCTTGGCCCCTCCCCCCATGGCCCGGACCTCCCCGGCGCTCAGGCCCACCTCCTCCACCACCTCCAGGTTGCGGCGGAGCATGTAGGCTACCGATTCCAGGAGGGCGCGGGTGAAATGGGCCCGCCCGTGCCGCGGGGTGAAGCCGAAGAATACCCCTTTGGCCCGAGGGTTGAACTCCGGGCTGGCAGCCCCCTCCAGGTGGGGCAGGGCCACCAACCCCTCCGAGCCGGCCGGGACGGTCGCGGCCGCCGCCGTCATCACCTCGTAGGCGCCGGCCTGGTCCGCCAGCTCCGGCCAGAACTGGTCGCGGAACCAGCGCAGGGCCATGCCCGCCGTCTGCCCCCAAGGCAGGAGGCAGTAGTGACCGGGGAGGGCGTGGAGGTGACAGGGGACCCGCCCCCCAGGGTCAAAGACGGGCTCGGCGGTGGTGCAGACCAGGGCGAGGACGCTGCCGGTGGTGGCGCTGACGATGCCCTCCCGCACATTGCCGGCGCCAACCGCCGCCGCCACCTGGTCCAGCGAGCCGGCCACCACCAATGCCTCCGGGGTGAGGCCCAGGGCCTGGGCCGCCTCGGGGGTGAGCCGCCCCACCGCCCGCCCCGGCTCGGTCAGCTCCCCCAACCGCTCGGGGCCGATCTCCAGGAAGTCCAGCATCTCCGGCCACCAGCGGCGCCGGCCGATGTCCAACATCAGGGAGGAGGACTGTAGGGCTGTCTCCGTCGCCCAGGCTCCGGTCAGGCGGTGGAGGAGAAAGTCCTCCACCAGGAGGAAGCGGGCGGTGCGACGGAAGACCTCGGGCTGGTTCCGCCGCAGCCATAGGATCCGACAGGCGGGCCAGGTGGGCACCACCTGAGGTTGTCCGGTGACCCGATACACCGCGGCAGCCCCAAACTCCGTCTCGATGAGGGACGCCTCGGCAGCGGGGCGATTGTCCAGCCAGACGATGGCAGGGCGGGTGGGCCGGCCGGAGGCATCCACGGGGACGAGGGTCTCTCCCTGGCTGGAGATGGCCAGAGCCCGCACCCGCGTACCCTCCAGGCCGGCGGCGTCCAGGGCCTCGCGGGTGGTGGCGCGTACCGCCTCCCAATAGACCTCCGGGTCCAGCTCCACCGCCTCGGGGGTGGGGCGGTCCAGGGCA
>JBBQIE010000640.1:0-2105 GCA_038324625.1 Anaerolineae bacterium
TTGGTCTGCAGAGCATTGGAGACCACCTGGCCCCCAGAGCCGTACCGAGATTGGAAGGAGACCACCTGCCGAAAGAAGTCCAGCCCCGCCAAGGTCGGCTCTCCGCCCTGCCAGCCGAAGGTAGCCACCGGACCGACCAACCGTAGGTGCTGGGCAATCAGGGACGAGAGAGTCTCGCGGCTCATGCATCGCGTCCCGGACCCTCGGTAGGGATCACCGGAGCGCTCGCGGTAGAAACAGTAGCGGCAGGCGAGATTACACGCCGATGATACCGGCTTCACCAGCACGCTCTGCGCGCGAGTGCCTGAGGCCGGTCGAGTCCCTGCGTCCCGAACCACACGAGTGGAGGCCATTACTGGAGTCTATCCGTCGCCGAGCGCACGGACAACCCGCCGGGACATCTCTGTACGCCCACCTGCTCCTCGTCTCGATCTTTGACGGCCGCGTTGCTCGCTTCTAAAATCGCGCCAGTAGCGACAGGAGGCGGTGCATGGCATTCAAGCTGGCCTGCGGCCAGTTCACCCCGACCTCTGGGGATCTGGCCGCGAACACGCAGATTATGGAAGAGCAGATGGCCTCGGCCGCGGAGAAGGGGGCTGAGATCATCGTTTTTCCCGAGCTCGCCCTCAGCGGCTATCTCCCTCCGGAAGAGATCGCCCCCTTAGCCGTATCCATTGACGGGGCTGAGGTCACCCGCCTGCGCCAGGCGGCGCGAGAGGCCGGCATCGCCATAGCCTTCGGCTTCGCCGAGGCCGCCTCCGATGGGCACACCTACAACAGTATGGCCTACTTCGATGCCGGCGGGAGACTGTTGCACACCTATCACAAGGTCCATCTGTGGGACAGTGAGAAGCAGTGGGCTGCCCCCGGCGACGGCATTAGCGCCTTCGACACCGGCCGGGCCCGGGCCGGCATGTGGATCTGCTACGACACCCGCTTCCCCGAGATGGGCCGGCTGCTGGCAGTGGATGGGGCCACCCTGGCCCTGGTAGCCACCGCCTGGCTGGGCCCCGCCGACGAGTGGGAGCTGGGGGTGAGAGCGCGGGCCATGGACAACGGCCTCTACGTGGCCGCCGGCGCCCTCCAGGGAAACTACGGGCCTTACCGGTTCCACGGCGCCAGCCTGATCGTGGACCCACACGGGCAGGTGCTGGCCCAAGCCGCGGAGGGCACCGACGAGGTGATAGTGGCCGAGTACGATCGGTCGGTGGTGGACGAGTTTCGGCAGCGGGTGCCCCTGCTGGAGCATCGCCGCCTGGACACCTATGGTCCCTTACTCCGTCCCGCCACCTGGTGAGTCGGCTTCCTCCATGAGGCAGTGGAACAAAGCCCGGGCGTGTCCCTGGGCGGCAACCAACTCCTCCGGGTGCCACTGCACCCCTAGGCCGAAGCGGCAGCCCTCAACCTCCACTACCTCCACCAGCCCATCGGGAGCCCGAGCGGTGACCGCCAGTCCGGGAGCCACGTCCTTCAGCGCCTGGTGGTGCAAGCTGTTCACCGCCACCTGGGGCTCGCCGACGATGCCGGCCAGGCGACTGCCGGGCTCGATGTCCACCGGATGAGCCGGGGCTTGTCGCTCCTCAGTGCGGTGCCGGAGCGGAGATCCCGGGTACTCCCGGGCGATGTCCTGGTACAACGAGCCCCCGAGGGCGACGTTCAGCACCTGGATACCTCGACAGATAGCCAGGAAGGGAAGGTCCTGGGCGATGGCCCCTCGGATCAGGGCCATCTCTGACCGATCTCGCTCACGGTCCGGGGTGCCGCACCACTCCCGCCTGGACTCGCCATAGAAGACGGGGTCTACGTCGCCCCCGCCTACGAGCAATAACCCATCGAGAGCCGCCAGTACTGTCGCTTCCTTTTCCGGTTTGAGGCCAAGGGGAACCAGTACCGGAATCCCCCCGTGGTCGAGGACGGCGGTGATGTAGGTCTCCGGTACTCCCTGCCAGGGCCGCAGTCCGGCACCCGCAGCGAAATGTCCGCAGACCAGCCCAATCATAGGTGCGGAGGACTTGCCGGATGCATCCAATCCATTTATGTCCAAGAGGTCATACTCCGTGTCTCCTGCCAACCCAGTAGCCTACGCCTACGACGACATTTTCCTC
>JBBQIE010000641.1:0-2103 GCA_038324625.1 Anaerolineae bacterium
GATCCCTGGCTCTGGTGCTGTCCGCAGTCATCTCGGTCTTGGTGCTTCTCCTGGAGTTGGCCGCACCGGCCGTCGCCGCGCTGATGGGCCGGGGCTACGGACCGGAGCTGCGGGGACTCACCACGGACATGCTGCGCCTGACCTTCCCGGCGGTGCTGTTGATGAGCCTGGCCGGGCTCTTCTCAGCGGCCCTCTATTCCCTGAAGCAGTTCCTCTACCCGGCCTTCATGGCCGCCCTCTTCAACCTCGCCGTGATCATCTGCGCCCTGGCCTTCTCCGGTCGCCACGGGGTGAAGGCCCTGGCCCTGGGAGTGCTGGTAGGCGCCGGCTGTCAGCTGGCCCTGCAGGTGATCGGCATGAGGGGCGCGGGGATGCGTCCCCTCTGGGTTCTATACCATCCCGCCCTCAGGCGAGTGGCGGTGCTGGCCTTGCCGGTGCTGGCCAGCCTTCTGGTCGGACAGGCCCAGGTGGTGATTGACAGCAACCTCGCCTCCCGCACCGGGGATCAGAGCCTGGCCTGGATGGCCAATGCCACCACCCTCATCCAGTTCCCCCTGGGCCTGGTCTCCACCGCCGTCTCTGTGGCCTCCCTGCCCCAGCTCTCCCGACTGGCCGCCGATGAACGCTCGGCTCTTTCCTTCATGGCCACCCTCTCTTTCGCCATCCGCTTAGTGCTGCTCCTGATCCTGCCGGCTACCGCCCTTCTCGCCGTCTTGGGCACTCCCATCATTAGGCTGCTATTCGAGCACGGCCATTTCCTCCCCCGAGACACCGTCGCCGTGGCCTCGGCCCTGATGCTGTACCTCATCGGGCTCCCCTTCGCCGCCGTGGATCAGTGCCTGGTCCTGGGGTTCTACGCCCGCGGCGACACCCTACGCCCGGCCGCCGTGGGGGTGATGGCGGTGGGCATCTATCTTGCAGTAGCACTGACCACAATGGGGTCGCTGGGCATGTTGGGGCTGGTCCTGGCCAACTCCGTCCAGTGGATGGCCCACGCCCTGGTCATGCTGATCTTGTCACGCCGCCGAATGGGCTCCTTCCGCGGTCATGGGCTCACCCGATCCACCGGGGAGGCACTGGCCGGTTCGGCCCTGGCGGCGGCCCTGTCGCTTGCAGCTCTGACCGCGGTTCGGGCCTTGCCGACGGCCTCCCTGGTGAGCGAGATGGCCCAGGTTCTGGTTCCCGGTGCCGTCGGCTTAGCGGCGTATCTCGGCTTCATGATGGCCGTCGGCAACGACGACCTGGCGGCTCTTCGGCGGTCACTACAGCGCAGACTGGCGGCCCGCCGCACCTAGTGAGTGAGAGAGAATGGCAGCACGAAACCCCAGCGCCCCAATCGGCACCCGGATGCCGCCCCCGCGGGCAGTACCGGGCCGCTCTCATGCCGCCTCCTTCTCACCGCTCCGGTCGCGCCCGATCCGCACCCGCAAGCCGGGGTGGACCCCTCGGAGGCTGGCCAATGCTCTGCTCTTGCTTGTCGAGTTTGGGGCGGTGATGGCCGTGCTCTGGTGGGTGGCCGGCACCGTATCCAACTGGCGGGCATTGGTGCATGAGAGTCCCGCCGCCCCGGTGCGGTTGGGGACGGCCGGCCTCTTTGCCTCGGCGCTGGAGGTTCTTCCCGGTAGTCACGAGGCCCCGACGGCCGGCTCCATTCCTCTGCCGCTGCGGGGCTTCATGGACCCCGGAGCGGCCGTGGTGCTGCCCGAGCCTGTCTCCGGAGGGCCCTCGCGCATCGTCATTGAGGCAATCGGAGTGGACTCGCCGGTGGTGGCCGGGGATAGCGCCGAGGACCTGAAGATGGGAGTGGGCCACCATCCGGGGAGCGCCAACCCGGGCGAACGCGGGAACCTGGTGCTCTCCGGTCACAACGATGTGTACGGCGAGGTCTTCCGGCGGCTGGATCAATTGGCCGCTGGGGACGAGATAACGGTATACTCGGGCCCGGAGATGTTTACCTACGTGGTGCGGCAGCGCTGGGTGGTGGAGCCCGACGATCTCACTGCTCTTCAGCCCAGCCAGGTGCCCATCGTCACCCTCATCAGCTGCTACCCCTACCTGGTGGATACGCACAGAATCGTGGTGGTAGCGGAGCTGTCGCACTAG
>JBBQIE010000642.1:0-2103 GCA_038324625.1 Anaerolineae bacterium
CGAATCGGCGGTGAGGCACTATTTGGAGCACGCGGTAGTCCAGGAAGCTTGGCACCTGGGGGTGAGCTTCGATGACTACCTGGACGATGCCCGCCGGGTTGTGCGCGATCGGCAGACCGGCATCGTGGCGTCGAGGCTCCATGGACGCTGGCATTTGTCCTTTCTGGCGAGGCTGGAGAGACCGGCGGCATACGGCGGCAGTGAGTGGGTGTTGGTCGCCTACGATGTACAATTGGGCTATTGGTGGACCGTGCATCGGCTCTGGCGTGGGCTTGAGGAAGTAGTCGCCGATAGGCGAAGGGAAGGCTTGAGATGGTTGAGACCGCCTACCTGAGAAAGAACGTAGAGATAAGCCTGCTGGTTCTTGAGGGCGAGGTGTCGGAGTTACCGAGGCGCGCTCGCGAGAACGATGAGGGCTCCTGGCGCGACAGCGAATGGATGACCAACATGAGTCGCTTCGAGTGGCTGAGGGAGCTGGAGGCTGCGGGCCGGCTGGAGCCGAAGGAGCAGGATCGGTACGAGCAGCTTCTGCGGCTCCTCCACCAGTATCTGCCCCTGGCGGAGCAGCTCGACCTGCCGCTGCCGGACAAGGTGTTGGAGGCGATGAGGACGCAACCCCCTACCAAGCGCGAGGTGGCCTGACCCCTATGACCACCACGGGCGTCGGCCTCGCTAAGCGCACCTTCACCCCGAAGACCTTGTTCCGCGACTTCGTTGCCGTGGTCCGAGGAATGCCGGCGCTGCGGCGAGCGACGCGGGCCGGGCGGGTCAGCCGCCGCTTCTCCGAGGAGATCATGCTGGTGGTGACGGCGGTCAACGATTGCCCCTACTGCTCCTACGCTCATAGCCGCATGGCCCTGCGCGCCGGGGTCAGCCCCGAGGAGATGGGCGACCTCATGGCCCTGGACCTCGAGCGTTTCCCGGAGGAGGAACGGGTGGCCCTGGCCTTCGCCCAGCACTACGCCGAGTCCGCCGCCCTCCCGGACCGGGAGGCGCTGGACTCCCTGACCGCCTATTACGGCCGGGAGATGAGCACCGATATCCTGGCCACCATCCGCATGATTACCTTCGCCAACTTGTTTGGCAACACCGTGGATGCCGTCCTCAGCCGGTTGAGGGGGAGTCTCACGTAAAGACGCCAAGCTCTTCTCTTCTATCCACTGCCCACTATCCACTGCTCTTCCCTTTGCGCCTTCGCGGAGACCGTCAGACCACCAAGGTGAGGGTGCTCCAAAGCAGCCTCAGGGCGAAGAGGGCCAGGACCAGCCCGCAGACCAGATTCACCACCCGGAAGAGCCCCGGGCTCACGTAGCGCCTCCCCCAGCCCACCAGAGCGGAGTACCCCAGGCACCACAGCACCGCCCCCAGTAAGAAGCCGCCGAAGAAGAGGGCGAAGTGGATCGGTTGGGGATCGCCGATGCCGAAGGCCACCAGGCTCCCCCCTATCCCCAGCCAGAAGGCCACCGCCCAGGGGTTGGTGAGGGAGAGGAAGGCCCCGGTGGCGAAGTCGCCCCGGCCTCCTGGGGCCGCCGGCGCCGGTTCCTTCCCGGAGCGGGCATCGGCCAGGGCCGACCAGGCCAGCCGGGTGAGGAAGAGGGCCCCAACCGCCCCCAGGACGATCCGCGCCACCAAGCTCTGCACCAGGACGGCCGCTCCCGCCAGGGCAATGGCGGACCAGGTCATGTCCCCGATCAAGGAGCCCACCTGCACCTTCAGGGCGGAGGTGAACCCCCCGGCCAACCCTCTACGCAGCGACTCGGCGTTCACCGCCCCCGGGGGAGCGCAGAAGGCGATGCCGAGCCCGATGGCGGTGAGAAACAGGGTCAATAGCACTCTCCAGGGAAAAGGGGATCTCACACAAAGACCCCAAGGCTCCTCCCCTCTATACACTTCCCCTCTAGCCCCTATCCACTGCCCTTCTGGGTGTGGTAGAGGCGGCTGTAGAGGCCGTCTTGGGCCAGAAGCTCCTCGTGGGTGCCCTGCTCCACGATGCGGCCCGCCTCCAGGGCCACGATCCGGTCCACCTCACGGACGGTGGCCAGGCGGTGGGCGATTACTATGGCCGTCCGGCCGGAGAGCAACTCTCGCATGGCCTCCTGGATC
>JBBQIE010000643.1:0-2098 GCA_038324625.1 Anaerolineae bacterium
GACCACGTGGGCCGGACTTTCGGCCTGTCGGCCCCGGAGCGAAAGTCGAGATCGGATCGGATGTTGGACCTCATGGGCCTGGCCGACGTGGGCAAGCGGCGCATCAGCGGCTTCTCCCGCGGCATGCGCCAGCGCCTGGGCCTGGCCCAAGCCATGATCAATCAACCCCAGGTGCTGTTCCTGGATGAGCCCGCCAGCGCCCTCGATCCCTCCGGGCGCCGGGAGGTCTTGGAGCTGATCGAGGGCCTCCGCCAAGAGACCACCGTGTTCATGTCCACCCACATCCTGGCCGACGTGGAGCGGGTGTGCGACACCATCGGCATTATCGCCCGCGGCAAGCTGGTGGCCGAGGCCGGGCGCGACGAGCTGCTTTCCCGGTACGCCGTCCCCGCCTTCGAGGTTGAGGCTGACCAAGAGGCGGTCTCCGCTCTCCCAGGTTGGGCCGAGAGGATTCGCTCGGAGACCTGGGTGGATAGCGTCACTCTCAATGGGTCCGCCGCCCGGGTGGTGGTCAACGACCTGCCGCGGGCAAAGCGAGACCTGGTGGCCTCGGTGGCGGCGACCGGCCTGATGCCAGTGCGCTACGAGATGGTCCGGCCCTCTCTGGAGGACGTGTTCCTCCGGCTCGTCAACGGGGAAGGATAGCGCCATGTTGGGAATCGCTTTCCGCAAAGAGATGCTGGAGCAGTGGCGCTCCTATCGCCTCCTCGTCGTCACCGTGGTGCTCACCCTTTTCGGCCTGGCCTCTCCCCTTCTGGCCAAGCTCACGCCCGAGTTGCTCAAGGCACTCCCCCAGGGGACCGATATCGCCGCCCTGATCCCGCCCCCGACCGTGGGAGACGCCGTGGGGCAGTACGTGAAGAACGTCAGCCAGTTCGGGGTGCTTCTGGCCATCGTCATGACCATGGGCATAGTGGCCCAAGAGAAAGAGAAGGGAACCGCGGCCCTGATCCTGGTGAAGCCCATGCCCCGATGGGCCTTCCTGGCCGGGAAGTTCCTGGCTCTGGCCGCCAGCTTCGCCGTGGCCTTGCTCCTCTCCTCTCTGGCCGGGTATTACTACACCCTGGTGCTGTTCCAGGCCCCACCCCTGGCCGGCTGGCTGGGGCTCAACGGCCTCATGCTGCTGTGGATCCTGGTCTACGCGGCCATCACCTTCCTGGGCAGCACCCTGAGCCGGTCGCAGGCGGTGGCGGGGGGCTTCGGCTTCGGTGGGATCATCCTCCTGGCCGCCGTGGGAGCCCTGCCGGGGCTGGGGCGATACCTGCCCGATCGGCTGCTGACCTGGGGCACGGGACTGGCTTTGGGACTGGGCCAGCCGGCCTGGGTGGCTCTGGTGGTCAGCCTGGCACTGATCGCGCTGATGCTGGCCGGATCGTGGCTGAGCTTCCGCCAGCAGGAGTTATGACGAAGCACAAGCAGACGTAGCGACAATCAAGGAGGATCCGCGCCATGAAGGTCTTGACCATCCTGGGAAGCCGCAATCCCGAGGGCCAAACGGCCACCGCCGCTCAGGCGCTGCACGAGGGCGTGACCGAGAAAGGCGGGGAGGCGCATTCCGTGTACCTGCCGGACCTACAGATCGAACGTTGCCGTCAGTGCGACGAGCGAGGCTGGGGACAGTGCCGCCGGGAGGGCTCCTGCGTCATCGAGGATGACTTCGCCTCCCTGGTGGACGGCATCCGCCGCTCCGACGCGGTGGTCTTTGCCACCCCCGTCTACTTCAGCGATCTGAGCGAAAGCATGAGGGCCTTCACCGACCGCCTGCGCCGCATCTGTATGCACGACGACGGCAAGGCGGGCATCGCCGGCAAGCAGGCAATCGGCATCTGCGTGGCCGGCGGAGGGGGAGGAGGCGGCCCGGCCTGCACCGTCAGCCTGGAGAAGGTCCTGCGCACCGCTGGTCTCGATATGGTGGACCTGGTGCCGGTGCGGCGGCAGAACCTGGCCTTCAAACGCGCCATCCTCAAGGCCACTGGCGCCTGGCTGGCCGAGGGCACTCCCGAGGAATAGCGCCCTCCACGCTCCACCGGTGCGGGCGATCTCCGTTTCGAGATCGCCCGCACCGGTGCGTCATAGGGCCAGGGGGCTGACCTTGGAG
>JBBQIE010000644.1:0-2078 GCA_038324625.1 Anaerolineae bacterium
GGGCGGCCCCGAGTTTCGGCCTCGGTGGGGGGCATTGCACTGAGGCCCGCATAGGGTAAGATTCATCCCAGGAGGTTGCCATGAACAAGTACGGTTACCGGTTCTCCTTCGGCCCCTGGAACATCCACTCGGGCGCCGATCCCTTCGGCCCGGCGGTGCGCCCGTCCCGCTCCTTCGCCGACAAACTGGAGCAGTACCAGGCCCTAGGCTTCGATGCCGTCCAATTCCACGATGACGATGCCGTGCCCGGGCTGGACGAACTCTCGCCGGAGCAGATCCGGCAGAGGGCGCGAGAGGTGCGGCGCCTGCTCGATGAGCGTGGGCTCACGGCTGAGTTCGTGGCCCCGCGGCTGTGGGAGAGCCCCCAGACGGTGGACGGCGCCTACACCGCCAACGATTCCGCCGTCCGGGCCTATGCCATTGAGCGCTCCAAGCGTGCCGCCGACATCGCCCACGAGCTTGGCACCGACCTGATGGTGCTGTGGCTGGCGCGTGAGGGCACCTACATGCGTGAGGCCAAGGACCCGGTGCAGGCTACCGACCAACTCCTGGAGGCCATCAACGCCCTCCTCGACTACGCCCCGGTGCGCATCGCCATCGAGCCCAAGCCCAACGAGCCCATGGACCTGGCCTACATCCCCACCATGGGGCATGCCCTGGCCCTAGGCTTCCAGGCCAAGGACCCGCGGCGGGTGGGGGTGCTCATGGAGACAGCCCATTCCATCCTAGCGGGGCTCGACCCCTCCGACGAGATCGGCTTTTCCATGGCCTTCGGCAAGCTCTGGAGCGTACACCTCAACGACCAGAACGGGCTTAAGTTCGACCAGGACCGGTCCTTCGGGGCCGTGGACCTGCGGCGCGCCTTCAACCAGGTGCGAGTGCTGGATGCGCACCGCTTCTACGAGGTGGGGATGGTGGGGCTGGACGTCAAGGCCATCCGCACCCAGCCGGCGGACTTGGCCACCAAGCACCTGAGCAACAGCTTGCAGCTGTTCCTCCGCCTGGTGGCTCTGGCCCGGTCGCTCGACCAGGGGGCGGTCCAGGCACTAATTGACGCCCGCGACTATGAACAACTGGACTGGATGATCCTCGACCACCTGATGGGCGGCTGAGGGCAAGGCTCCACGGGAGAAGGGAGATGATGCTTACCTTGGCGCGAGCACTATCTCTCTTCTCCCCGGCGCCTGGGAGGGCGCGGCTCCGGGATGAAGGCCTCCGCGGCGACCCTACTCTACGCCGGGCACGTGGCCGGAACCAGCGTGTTCTCCTGACCGGCGTTTCTATCCCGAGATAAGACACATTCGAACGATCAAACCGCTTGACGGGCGGGGTATCTATTGGCTATAATACCCCCAACCTCGTGGCTCTATGTTCCCTGTTGGCCCCTCAGAGGGTAGCTGCGCCCGCGTCCGGCACCGTCTATCGGCCTTTCCCCTCAATGGACATAGTACGAGGTAACTCGGCGGACTACTCTTTCGCCTAGCCGTCCCATATGTCGTTGCAGGCAGCGTCTTGCCCCTATGGTCTCGGCCTTGATGCCGGGACTGATGAAGACACCTCGCGGGCGTTCAGCCCCTTGCCCCATTCGGTCGTGCCTCACTATCTTGATGCCGTGGACATTCGGAGAAGCCTAAGTGGATATTGCTCAACTAGAAGATAAGACACTGGGCGAATTGCGCACCCTCGCTCGCGACTATGGAATTGCCCGGTACAGTCGCAAGAAGAAAGACGAGTTGGTGCTCGAGCTGCTGAAGGCCAATGCCGAGCGACAGGGCTATGCCTTCGGTGGAGGCGTCCTGGACATGGTGCAGGACGGCATCGGCTTCCTAAGATCCCGCAACTTCCTGCCCAACTCCGACGATGTCTACGTGTCCCAATCGCAGATACGCCGATTCGGCTTGCGCACCGGGGATCTGGTGATCGGCCAGGTACGGCCGCCCAAGGACTCGGAGAAGTACTTCGGCTTGCTGCGGGTGGAGGCGGTCAATGGCATGGACCCGGAGGTGGCTCGGGCCCGGCCCGCCTTCGAGGACTTCGTGCCCACTTTCCCCACCGAGCTCCTCAACCTGGAGACCACT
>JBBQIE010000645.1:0-2073 GCA_038324625.1 Anaerolineae bacterium
CCCCGAGACCAGCGCCGAGGCTTGGCGTCGCTTCTACCTGGCCGCCGATTACGACTTCCTCTGGCACAACAATGATGGGCCGGTGCCCTGGCAGGATCGGGGCCGCACCACCGACATGGGCCACGCCGAGTGGCTGGAGGACGCCTCCGACCGGCGCGACATAGTGGAAAGCCCCTTCCGCACCGTCGAGGAGGTGCTCGCCTTCGATGCCGTCGAGGAGTACGGCCTGCCCGACTTTGACGGCCTGGTGTCCCACTACGAGAAGGGCTACCGAAGCATCCAACAGCTCAACCCGAACCTCTTGGTTCCCGGCGGCTACTACAAGACCATCGTCTCCGGTTGCATCCAGGCCTTCGGCTGGGAGATGTTCCTCACAGCGGTCGGGGCCGACCCCGAGGGGTTCGATCGGGTGATCGAGGGCATCTTCCGCCTCACCGAACACAACTTGCGGGCCTGGGCCCAGACCAGCATCCCGGCCTTCATCTCCCACGACGACATGGTCTGGAGCCAGGGTGCCATCTTCCGTCCCGCCTGGTATCGGGAGCATATATTCCCCCGCTACCAGCGCCTGTGGAGCATCCTCCACGACGCCGGTAAGCCGGTGCTCTTCTGCTCCGACGGCGACTTCACCGAGTTCGTGGACGACCTGGCCGCCGCCGGCGCCGATGGATTCATCTTCGAGCCGCTCACCAGCCTGGAGCACGTGGTCGAGAAATACGGCGACAGCAAGGTCATCATCGGCAACGCCGATACCCGCATCCTCACCTTCGGGGACCGCGAGGGCATTCGGGCGGAGGTGAAGCGCTGCACCGACCTGGGCCGGGGCTGCCCGGGCTATTTCATGGCGGTGGGTAATCACATGCCCCCCAACATACCCCTGGACAACGCCCTCTACTACCTGGATTGTGTTCGGGAGATGTCGGCCCGATAGATAGGACTGCCGGCGCCGGGCACGGGGGCCGGCACAGAGGCACGGCCCCTACATCAGCTCGATCAGCTCGTGCAGCGACGGTGGGGAAGGCTCACGCGCCCTCCCCCTTTGCACCTTGGCGTCTTGGCGTGAAGCCCTGCGCTTCAGGCGCCCCCTTCATCGCCTATCTCCTTCAGGCGCCGCAGGATGGCGACGATGTGCCCGCTCTCGAAGACCGACGCCAGGTGCCCCTCGGTGAACCGGTCGGCGCGGACGTGGGTGGTCAGCAGGCGACGCAAGGTGAGGAGGTCGGCGGCGGCCACCCTCCCCGGGTCAGCCATGTAGTGCCTGGCTTCCTCGATCCAGGCCCCCCAGTCGAACTGGAGGAGGAGATCGGCGTCGCCTAACGCGGCCACAAAGGCCGGCACCTTCGGCCGGTATCGGTACCAGGGGAACTGTCCTGCCGGGCAGACCCACTCGCCGGGCTGGAAACCCGGCTGGGTGAAGACCGGCAGGAACTCCAGGACCGCATCGAGAGTTTCGCCAGACAACTGGTTGTGCCCCTCCTACTGAGGCACCGTCGTCCTCTCGACGATCCATCCGGTGATCAGGTCCAGCAGGCCGGGCACGAACTCCGGCTTGAGGGTGGCGTACTCATTGGGGTCTCCAGTGGTAGCCTCCTGGAACAGATGGTTGGCCTTGGGCATGACCTCGATGGTGAAGTCCATCATGCCGCTCTCTTCCAGGGCCGCCCGCATGGGCTCGACATTCGTCTCCGCCGGGACCTGCACGTCCAACTCGCCGAAGATGGCCAGGACCGGGACCTTGAGCGCCACCAGGGCCGGTCGAGGATCGTAGTCGAGGAAGAACCTGAACCAGGGAGTGTCCACCCCACTGATCTGGGCATCCACCGAGGACTGGGCAAACTGGTCCACATCGCCGATAGCCTTCCGCTGCTCCTCGGGAAGGGCCTCCACCGCCGCCTTCACCTCTGCCAGCGCCCGCTCTCGGATCTCATCCCATCCCTCTCCGGTGCGAACGGCGGCGAAGGTGGTCTGTTGCTGGGCCAGTGCCTCCTGGATCTGCTCCTCGGTGGCCCCTTGCACCTTCATAATGGCTACCAGCTGATCGCTCAGCACCTCATAGCCGGGAGTGGCCGGCCC
>JBBQIE010000646.1:0-2067 GCA_038324625.1 Anaerolineae bacterium
TTCTTGCAGGAAACTAGGGCTGAAGGAATGGCGCCTGCTCCACGATGGGGGGCTGGGACCCGGCCGCTGGCGCGGCCGGCTCCCGCCATCCCATTAGACTGAGCCCGCAGCGCCAGAGGGAGAAGGCGCCCACCGCGGTTACCGGAAGGAAGCTGATGACGTGGGCGACCATGGCGAAGCCCAGGGCCACCTCCTTTTCCACCCCGAACGCCTCCAGGGCCAGGACCGCCAGGTAGTGGAAGACGCCGATGTAGCCTGTGGAGGAGGGGACGACCATGCCCAGGTTTGTGAGGGCGACAACCAGGATAGCGGCCCAGATGGGGGCTTGAATGCCGAAGGCCAGCTGGGTGAAGTACATGAGGGACACGGAGCATGCCCATATCAGGAGGCTGACGGCAACAATCCTGGCCTGGGAAACCGGCCCTCGGAGCCCTTCCATACCGGCAATCAGGGAGCCGGACCAGCTCTGCACGGCCGGCTTACCCGGGAAGGCGGGGGCCGCGTCCACCAGCCGTAGCGCGATGGACTGGCCCGCCGGATAGGCGAGGACCAGGCAGAGGGCGAGGAGGCCAACTCCTCCCAACCCGACGATCAGGCCGGACTGGGACACCCACTCCGGCAGGTCCGCCATGGGGATGGCCGCCGAAAGCAACAGGGCCAGCACCACCACGTCCAGGATCCGGTCCACGGCCACGGTGGAGAGGACCGACAGGGGGCTGAGCCGCGCTAGGCGGGCCAGCACATATACCCTGGCCAGCTCTCCCAGCCTGCCGGGCAGCACGGTGTTGACCAGGTAACCGATGGTCATGCTGTAGAGGAGCGAGGTGGGCGCGACAGGAGCCACGGGCTTCAGGAGCAGTCGCCAACGAACCACCCGGAAGGCGACGGCGAGCACCACCGAAAGGGTGGCGGGAAGGAGCAGCCAGTAGTTGGCTGCCTGGAGGGCAACCCGCAGCCGCTCCCAATCCACGTTGCCGATCAGGAGAGCCAGGCTGGCCATGCTGACCAGCACGCCCGGGAGGGCACGGAGCCATCCGGACCAGCGGGACGGCGGTCTGGAGCTTGTCTGCAAGGGCCGTCCGTTCCTCGTAGTAGTGGTCTGTACCCGCGGGTGTGGCGTCGGGGCTTGTCCCCCACGCGCTGCGGACGGGCGACACGGCCGGGATCGCAAGCGGGAGCTTGCTCCTACGCCCGATCGGCCGACACGGTTCGGAAGGGGACGAGCCCTTGCCTACGTCACCGAGGGAGGTAGTCCCGTCCGCCCCTCACCCGCCCTTCGGGCGGCTACCTGGGGCAGGCGCTCAGCACTGCTGCCATCACTTCCGGCAGAGGGATCCCCCGGGCCCGAGCGATGGCCGCGCAGTCCTC
Organism: Anaerolineae bacterium; assembly: GCA_038324625.1. Classification (GTDB taxonomy): domain Bacteria; phylum Chloroflexota; class Anaerolineae; order DRVO01; family DRVO01; genus JBBQIE01. The sequence continues at coordinate 1,369 of JBBQIE010000646.1, forward strand.
GTATTCGGGAGCGTAACTCAGCCGGCCCCCGAAGCTCTTCACCTTCACTCGGGCCTGGCCCAGGGGCGTCTCCACCGTCTCCACCCGCCGGTCCGCCGTAAGCCGCCCCGTGCGGCTGATGCGGACGCCCAGGGTGCTGGTTTCTCCCACCACCACCACCGCCAGCCCTTGCTCCAGGGCAACGGGCGCTATCACGCTAAGCATGGTCGCGGGGCGGTTCTTCTTCATCTGGATCGGGGTGAAGTACACATCCATGGCCCCCGCCTGGAACAGCCGCTCCATGGCGAAGCCCAACATCTCCGGCGTCATGTCGTCCAGGTTGGCCTCGATGAGGCTCGTCTCCTCCCGAGGGCCGGCAGCCTCCACCCTCTCGCCCACCCACAGTCGCAGGGCGTTGGGCCACGGGAGCTGCCTGGCCCCGAAGCCGTAACCAACGGAATGCAGCCTCATCTCTGGAAGACGGAACTGGGCCATGGTGGCCAGGATGGCGGCCCCGGTGGGGGTGACCAACTCCGCCTCCACGTCAAGCTGCTTGATGGGCGCGCCGACCCCAGCCAGGATCTCCATGGTGGCCGGCGCGGGCACCGGCAGGGCACCGTGGGCGGCTCGTATCATCCCTCGGCCGGCAGGCAGAGAGGAGGAGTAAACCTCCCTCACTCCCAGCATCTCCAGGCCCGCCACGGCGCCCACAACGTCCAC
>JBBQIE010000647.1:0-2067 GCA_038324625.1 Anaerolineae bacterium
CGCCCATCTTGAGGCTGCTCTTCACCGGCTGCTGAGTGATGACCACCCGCCGGTCCTGCCAGGCGATGAAGGCGCTCCCCAGGGCCCCCAGCTTGCCGACCACTCGCCGCAGACCGAGCACGGTCATGAACCGCTGGTAGAAGCGCAGATAGAGCAGGGTGTTTCCCTCGTCAATGGGAGCGAAGCTGATCGCCACCCGGATGTCCTCGCCGATGCGATTCTGCCATAAGCATGGGTAGTGGAACCAGAGCAGGGGCAACCCCGAGGGCTCGTCCAGTTCCTGGGGCCGTTTGGCGGGGCTGCCGTTATCCACCCGGTTGTGGACCCAGACCCCCAGCCCCCCGGGGATATCCCGCACCACCGGGCCGTCCACCACCGTGCGGTGGCCCCGGCCGATGGTGTTGTGATGCACGAAGGGAAGATGCACCACGTCGAGCTGGTTCTCGATGGCCCGCGAGTAATGCACCGGCCAATGGTAGCGGAAGGTGGAGTAGGTGAAGCTGTCATCCAACTCGTCGAAAAAGGGAAGCGGCGGGAGATCCGCGCGGTCCTCGCCCCACCACACCCAGACGAACCCGTGGGCCTCGCGGGTGGGATAGGTCGGCACTTGCAGGCGTTCCGGCGCCTCCGAGTGGCTGCCGTTGGCGGGGACGGCTTGGCAACGCCCGGTGGAGTCATACTCCAGGCCGTGAAAGGGACAGACCACCCGATCCCCGCTCACCCGGCCCAGGCTCAGGGCGGCGCCCCGGTGGGCGCACTTGTCCCGCTGACAGACGGGGTGGCCGGCGGAGTCCCGCCAGAAGACGAGCTTCTCCCCTAGGCGGGTCACCCCCACCGGGCGACCCCTCTTGACCTCGTCGCTCTCCAGAACCGCGTACCACTGATTGGGTATCATGTAGTCAGCGATGCTCCTGCGCGATGGCGGGACCGGCTATCCGGTCCCCTCGGGCCGACGGCACTTCGGGCACAGTCCGGGGATGGTGATCTGACCGATATCGGCCTCGAATCCGTAGGTCTCCTGGAGGTATCGGCGCAGAGGAGCCAGGTCCCTCTCTTCCGCCCCGTAGAGCTTGCCGCAGGCGCGGCAGAGCAAGTGGGGGTGAGGCTCTTCCGCCCCCAGGAACTCCCAGACGTGCTTCTTGCGCCCGGTCTCGATGCACTTGGCGAAATCGAGCTCGGCGAGGAGCTCAAGGGTGCGATAGACGGTGGCCAGGTCCACCCCGGGATCCCGGTCTTGGATGCTCTCGTGCAAAGCCTCGGCGGTGGTGCAGCCGTGGACCTGGTGCAGGGCCTCCAGGATCGCCTCCCGTTGCGGGGTGACCCGGAAGCCCCGGTCCTTCAACTCGTCCTTAAACTTCTTCTCGCAGGACATGCTATCCTCGCTCTCAGCGCTGCCGCCTAGGACTCCGAGGCCAGGCTCAGGGCCGCCTGGAGGTCACGATTGGAGCCCTCCATGGCCTCAGCCGCCCGGATGATGTGGTCCGCCGCGGCGTCGGCCCCCGCGGCTCTCGCCCGCTCCGCCCAACGGCGGAACTCCTCGGCGTGCTCGGCGTTGTGCTCGATCCAGTGAGGGATCAGCACCCGCAGGCGTTCCAGATCGCTAGGCATAGGCTTCCTCCTCGGGAATGATAGTCACCGTGTGCTTGAGGAAGTCCACCTGGGACACCCGCCCGCGGATGGTCCTCGGCTCATCGAAGAAGGTGGCGAAGGTGACTTCCCCTTCCCCCTCCTGGAGCAGGATGACGTCCTCCGCCACCAGCTCGGTGGCGCCGCCAGCGCTCAGATACACTTTGGCTTGACACATGGAAACCCCCACTAACGGTGTGAGTCCGGGCCCGCCCCCGCTCTCGGGCCCTCTCTAGGATATCGCCGACGACACTTACCTGCAAGTATTGGCAATAGTGTGGCCAGTAGACCCTAAAGGTCTCCGAGACCTTTGGAGTCTACGTGAGAGCAGCACCGCCCTTGTCGTGGCCCGCCATTCCGGCTATCTTTGCCGGGCTTGGACCCGTCCAGAGGTATGGCATCGCCATGTCCGCGATAGTAAGGAGGACCGACCCAATGAGA
>JBBQIE010000648.1:0-2064 GCA_038324625.1 Anaerolineae bacterium
CGAGCCGTCACTTCCCCGGGCACCGTCTCCCAGCCGGCCTCCAGAGACACTCCGTAGGTGGAGAAGACCTCGGGCAGGCACACGATGTCGCACCCTCGCCCCGCCGCCTCGTCAATCGCGGCCAGGGCATGATCGAGATTAGACCGTCGGATCGCCTTATTACCTTCGCCGGACGGCGGAGGCAATTGCAGGGCACCCACGTTCACCGGCCTAGACAAGAGATACACCTCCTGGAGGTGGAAAGGCTACCCACGCTGAGCGTGGGTAGCCTTGGTTGAACCATTCGATGGTCCCGGAAGGGCCTAGCCCTGATCCGCCCACCACTCGTCCAGAACCGTCTGGATGCCGTCGTGGGCCGTCTGGGTAGCGGCATCGGCGTTCAGGGTCTCTTCCACCGAGAAGAAGGCACTCAGCGGATCCCCGATGGCGGTGGACAGCTTGCTCGCCGCCGGATGGGCATTCATGGGAATAGCGAAGTCGGCCGACTTCAGGAAGGCCCCGATATTGGCCGGTTTCTTGGCCGGGTTCATGAAGGCTTCGGACTCGGCGATGGATATCCGCCCCGGCACCACGTGCCCCTCGGAAGCGGCCCAGTTCAGCAGCTCCGGCCCGCTGGCCCACTTCACGAAGTTCCAGGCCTCTTCCTTATGCGGAGTAGTGCCGATGACGAAGAGCTCCTCGGTCCACATGCCGGTGCCCCGATGGTCACTGCCGTCCCAGTTCATGATCGGCAGGGGCACGATGTCCCAATCGAACTCCAGCTTCCGCGCCGGCTCCAGGAACCAAGACCCACCGGCGTACATCCCGATCTTGCCGGCCTCGAACATGGGCATCAGCCCCTGCTCAGCGGTGACCGTGGGCGGAGCGGCGATCTTGTCGGTGTTCCACAAGTCCTTCCAGAGCTGGACGATGTGTACCCGCAGATCGGAGTAGAACTGGCTCTTGCGCCATTCTTCGTCGGCAATGGGGCCGGCGATGAAGAGCGGGGCGTAGTAGCTCCCCTGATCCAGCATGATACCGTAGAGATCATCATCGGGGCTAGCGATAGCCGTGCCCATCTGGATCATGTCGTCCCAGGTCCAGTCGTCCGTGGGGTAGGCGGCACCGGCATCATCGAACAGCTTCTTGTTGAAGTAGATGAGGGTAACCGTGAACCCCATAGGCATCACCTGATGCTGGCCCAACCAAGTGGTGGCGTCCATGAGCTTGGGGTAGTAGTCCTCGATCTGCACCTCGGCGGCGTCCCGCTGGATCAGGTCGTCCAGCACCAGGAAGTTCTTGTAGAACTGCTGCCAGCCGGCCCCAAACCAACCACAGTCGGGCGGGGTGCCCCCGGCGATGGTGACGGTGATCTTCTCCGTCGGGTTGGTATTGTACATGGGCTCAAGCTCGATGTTCGGGTTCTGCTCCATATAGGTGCTGATGATGTACTCGCCGTAGCGGGTCTTCTCGGGAGTGTACTGGGGCCACTCAAAGACCAGCTTCACCTTCCCTGCCGGGGCGGCCGTTGCCTCCGGGGCGCTCGTCGCCTCTGCCGTGGTGCCCCCGGCGCTGGGTGCCGGGGTGGCCCCGCCGCAGGCCGCCAGGGCCGCTCCGCCTGTTACCAATACCGCACTTCGGATGAGTGCTCGTCGTGACAACCTAGACATCTTGTCGTTCCTCCTCCATTTGATAGGCCACCTAGGCCCGCTAATAGATCACGCCCGAAAAGACCGAGCGCCGGATAGGGTTGTCGAGATCACCAGGTAATCGCCCGCGAAGCCCCTCGGTGGATGAAGATTGACGAACTAACCAGGGGATCGCACGCGAAGAACCCCTCGACCGAGGGCGGGGCGGGTGGGCGCCGTAGCGCCGAGCGTCGGCCCCGAGGCACCGCCGTGTCCACGACGCCGACGCCCACACACCCCGGTATCCCGGTCCGCGCAGGCGGACACCCGGCCGCAGGCCCATTAGCCCCGACCTCGGTCGAGGGGCTCTTCGCGTGCGATCACCTGGTTATTTCGTCAATCTTCATCAACCGAGGGGCTTCGCGGGCGATTACCTGGTGATCTCGACAACCCTATC
>JBBQIE010000649.1:0-2039 GCA_038324625.1 Anaerolineae bacterium
TTTGCGCGAGGGAGAATCCCTGACGACCGAGCTGGACGGAGGCGCCGTGGTGATCCGCCTGGCCAAGCTGACCCTCTACGAGGTCGTCGTGGTGGAAGGGGACCGCTAGGCCGCAATAGCCGGTTCGGGAGTCTCACGCGAAGACCCGTCGTTTCCTACCGAGCCCTTGCCGCGGACGGGATCTAGTGCTAGAGTAAGGAATACATATACTCGTAAGGAGGCGCTCCGTGTGGATGGCGAAGGTGACCTCGAAAGGACAGATCACTATACCCAAGGCGGTGCGGGAGCGCCTGGGCCTCAAGGAACAGGATCGGGTTCTTTTCGCCATTGACGAGAGCGGAGCGCATTTGGTGCCGGTGCGGCAGTCATCGGTCTCCGACCTAGCCGGCAGTATGGCCTCCGACCGGCCCTATCCGGGCCTAGAGGCCGTTCGTGAGGAGGTCGGCATGGCCTTAGGGAAGGCCATCGAGCAAATCGAGCAAGAAGAAGGTGACGGGTGCCCGAACGAGCCCATGTAGATGCCAACCTCATCCTCCGCTTTCTCGTTGGCGACTCGCCCGAAATGGCCACTAGAGTCCAAGAGCTATTCGAGCGCATGGAGCGAGGAGAGCTGACCCTAGTAGTGGATTCTCTAGTTGTGGCCGAATGCGTCTGGACGCTGCGGTCCTTCTACAAGCACCCGGTAGCGAGAATCGCCACCATAGTGCGCGAGTTTCTACTTCTGCCCAACCTCGAAGCTCCCGAGCGGGCTCTGCTGCTGGAAGCCCTCTCATCCTACGAGCAGCGGGGCGTGGACTTCATAGATGCCCTGCTGGCAGCAAGAATGCGCGCTTCGGGGGACGAGTACCTGTATTCCTTCGATCGGCACTTCGACCGCCTACCCTCAGTGAAGCGATTGCAGCCCTAGAGAGCGGACGAGAGCCCAGTGGTACAGGCCTCCCGCTGATCCTATCGCTCTCAGTTCCCTATCGTCCCCTCCCCGCCAGAATTGGAGGTAGCCTCGGGTGACGGCGCAGGCTGGGCCTCCCCTCCTTCAGAGACCGGCTCCACCCAAGCCCCCTCGGGAGTGATGAGGCTCTCGACGGTGAACCTCACTTGGGTGAGCGCGGGCTCCGGCGACTTCCAGTCGTACTGCAGATCCAGGTAGACCGGGCCCTCGAAGCCGTCCGTCCACCCGTCCAGACGCACCCACTCCCCGTCCTGCTCATAATAGGCGGAGAAGAGGCCGTTCTGCCGTACCAGCCGGAACCGTCCCACGTCTTCCGCGGTATCCACCTCCTGGTATCGGTACCAGGCCTCGTTGATGGACATGTCCACGTTGTAGTAATGCCGGTCGGGGTTCTGAACGCTGCGGATGTAGGCGTGGTTCTTCCCGTCATTGGAGGTGACGGCCAGGTGTATGAGGCGCTCCTGCCCCGGCTGCATCTCCATGGCCGCCGCCTCGTAGCGCACGATCAGGTCGAAGTCTCCCTCGATGGCCCAGGGGCTGTAGGCCTGGGCGTAGACGGGGGTCGTCCCATCGTGCCACAGATGCACCTCAGTGCCCCCGGCGATCACCTCGCCGCCGCCCGACACCACATCCCACCTAGCATCGAGCATACTGCCGAGCGGGGCGATGGTCAGTCGGACATCCTTCAGAGTAGTCACCCCCGGTTCATCGTTCAGTCCATCGTTGGCCATGCGCTTGAAGACCCACCCCACCCACATGGTCTCCGGCAGAGGCGTCTCCTGCCTGCCGGACAGCTCCCAGGTCAGCCCCTGGTCCAGGCTCCAGAAGGTCTTGATGACGTCGCCCCGCCGCGACAGCCGCACGCGTACCGGCGCCTCGCCCGGATCGGGGCCCATCTCGTAAGGGCGGTTCACCCACCGCAGCCGGTTCAGGTTCTGCCAGCGGTACCATCCTCCGCCTAGGATGAGATACTGCGCTTTGAGACCATCGGCGTTGAACTGGCCGTTGAGATATCCAGCGGCGGACCCGGGGGCGAAGGCCACGAACTCGGTGATGGCCAGGTTCATCCCGGCACACTCCAGAAGCAGGT
>JBBQIE010000650.1:0-2039 GCA_038324625.1 Anaerolineae bacterium
CGGGCTGGACGCCATCACCCTCAGCGAGGTCATCTCCTGGTCCATGGAGTGCTACCAGCGGGGTCTCCTCTCCCGCGAGGAAGTGGACGGGCTGGACCTCTCCTGGGGCAACGGCCAGGCGGTGATCGCCCTCATCCACAAGGTGGCCCATCGAGAGGGGTTCGGGGACGTGCTGGCCGACGGGGTGCGGAAGGCGGCCGAGCGGCTGGGCCGAGGGGCGGAGTTCGCCCTGCACAGCAAGGGGTTGGAACTCTTCCAGGCGGACGTGCGCACCATCAAAGCCTACGCCCTGGGCAACGCCGTCGCCAGCCGAGGGGCGGACCATCTCCGCTCCGAACCCTGGTTCGAGTTCTCCGGCGACCGGGAGGAGGGCATCCGCCGCTACGGCATCCCCGAGACCGCCCTCCGCCTGGAGTACAAGGGCAAGGGCCTGGTGGTGAAGCACTTCGAGGAGATGGCCGCCATCTCCGACGCCCTGGGGGTGTGCAAGAACACCTACAACAACATGGAAGTACTGGACTGGGAGGCCACCGCCGACCTGCTCCAGGCGGCCACCGGCTGGGACATCACCGGCGAGGAGGTCCGCCGAGTGGGCGAGCGCACCGTCAACCTGGAGCGGCTCTTCAACGCCCGCGAGGGCCTGACCCGCCGTGACGACTCCCTCCCCCGCCGCTTCCTCGAGGAGCCCCTCCCCGAGGGCAGCGGCACCAGCGCCGGCTCGGTGGTGGAGCTGGAGCCTATGCTGGACGAGTACTATTGGGCGCGAGGCTGGGATGTCGCCACCGGGCTGCCCACGAGGGAAAAGCTGGAGGACCTGGGCCTGGACCCGGTGTCCCCGGCCGACGAACGCACAAGAAAGAAGAAGGAGATCTGAGCCTTGGTCGAGTTGAGAGTGGCCGTGAGAGAGGTGCGGGGCCATTGCACCGCCTGCCCGGCGGTGAAGCCCGGTGACTACTTCGAGGTCCGCGACGACCTCCTGTTCATCCCCGAGGAGGGATACGTCTGCATCTGGGCCCTGCAGAGCCTCCTGCCCATCATCGCCGCCAAGGCCTTCGGGTGGGAGACGGAGGACCGCCTCTTCCAGTGCCCCGACCCCAAGGGTAAGGTGCTCTTCGAGATCGTGGGGGAAGGGGAGGAGGGCCAGGCCCCGGACTTCGTCGTCTCCCCGCCGGAGGAAGAGCCCGAGGAGCCCTTGCAGGACCTCCAGGTGACGGTGGAGCGGGTGCGGGGTAAGTGCGCCTCGGGCATGGCCCGGGGGGACCGTTTCCTCCTGCGGAGCGGCCGCATCACCATCCCCGAGGGGAAGGGCTTCTGTAGGTTCGCCCTGCAGGCGGTGCTCCCCCTGCTGCCGGCCAAGCAACGCCCCCTGGTGGAGGGCGACTGGCTCAAGGACGATAGCCTAGTCATCTGCCCGGATCCGGCGGGGAACGTCATCATGAGAATCGAGGCGTTGGAGTAGCGGCGGAGCTCAGACGCGCCCGCGGGTGCTCCAGAGGCGCCCAAAGAGTCGCTCGGTGAAGCCGCCCTCCCGTCCGAAGGCTTCCGCCTGGGCGGCCAGGTGGCGCTCTAGGAGGCTGCACAAGCCGCGGCGATCAGGACGAGGACGGCGCCTATGCGCTTGGTGGACTGATACTTGAGGTAGGCCACCACTGGGCCCAGAGCGGAGAAGAAAAGACCAGTGCCACCGGGCGTTGCGGATATGGGCGCGGCGATCAACGCTCGCGCACCTATGCCGCATAGCGCAGAATCCCAACCTCGACCCCCTTGCCTACCGCGTCCTCGGCCATAGCCAGGACCCGTCCGGTCACCTCTTCCGACAGGTAGTACTCGGCGCAGTTGTCGCAGACCTCGGCGGGCACGTTCTTGATGATGACGGTCGCCTCGCCTCTCTGGAGGGTAACCGTTACCACTCCCGGTTGGGTCTCGCCGTGCTTGCAGACGGGGCACTTCATCGCCCTCTCCTTCTCGTGAAGCCGGCCTCCCCCTTCTCTGGGTCCGGCGCGTAGACGGTGATCACGTGACATTCGTCCCTATTCATA
>JBBQIE010000651.1:0-2039 GCA_038324625.1 Anaerolineae bacterium
GCGCTCCTGGGCGGTGCGGCGCCTCTTGACCGCGAGCGACGCCGCCATCCTCACCAACGAGGAAGACCTCCAGGCGGCTGCCGGTGCCGCCCCCAGGGCGAACCTGCACCTGGTACGGATAGGCAGCAACGTCGCCCCGGCGACCGGCTCGGCAGGAGAGAGGCGCCGGGTCCGCTCTCAGTGGGGGATTTCGAAAGGGGCAGTGGTCGTCTGCTATTTCGGCTTCTTGAACGCCACCAAGGGGGGCCTGGAACTGGTGCGCGGGGTGGCTGAGGCGCGAGCGCGAGGATTGGATCTGCGTCTGGCCTTCATCGGGGGGGTGTTCGGGGCCTCCGATCCCACCAACGCCGCCTACGCCGACCAGGTGCGTGCGGAGATAGAGGCCCTGGGACTGGAACCCCACGTGGTATACACCGGCTTCCTGGATGAGGCCGGGGTCTCGACGGCGTTCCGGGCCACCGATCTCTGCGTCCTTCCTTACCTGGACGGGGCCTCCTACCGGAGGGGCAGCCTCATGGCGGCCCTGGCGCATGGCCTGCCGGTGATCACCACCACCCCGGCGGTGCCGGTGGAGGGGCTTTCGGAGGGCCAGGCCGTGCGCCTGGTGCCCCCGGGCGATCACCGGGCGCTGGCGGAGGCGATCCTATCCCTCGCCGGTGACAAGGGGGAACGCGACCGGCTTTCCCGCGAGGCGCGGGCTTTGTCGCGGTCCTTCGGGTGGGATGCTATCGCCAGGGACACCTTAGCCGTTTACGCCCGTGTTTGCCGGACGGGCTGACCGGTCGCGATCCAGTCTCGGTCGGAATCACCCCAAACGACATTAGGTGGTAAAATGGCTCCCGTGACTGGGGAGCCATGCCCGTGCGTCAGCAGACGATGAGACTCAGCCTAGAGGATTCGCTCCGGGCCGGCCTGGGCCGGAACCCGGCGGTGGCGCTTCTGTGCTTGGCCGGGGCCGTGCTGGCCGGTTCCCTGGTGACTCTGGTGGGCCCGGTCATCACCGTGGCGGTCCTGCTGGGCTTTGGGGTGGTCCTGGTCCTGGCCACCGACGTGATCTATCCCCTCTGGGCTTCCCTGGCTGTGATCGTGCTCCTGCCCTTCGCCACCCTCCCGGTGGATATCGGCGTCACCCCCACCTTTCTCGAGCTGGCCCTGGTGGGAACTATCGGCTTGGCCCTGGTGCGCCGTCTTCGGATGGACCGTCAGGGGCTCTTCCTGTCCCCGGTAGGGGTGATGCTGGCCCTCTTCCTCGGCCTGTCCGTGGCCTCGTTCGTCCTGGGGGTATCCCACTCCCGCCCCACCATCACCTCCCTCCGGCGCTTCGCCGACATCTTACTGGGCCTGGGCTTCTTCTTCGTGGTGTTGGACGTCCTCTCCGAGGCGACCCTGATCCGCACCTACTACGTGATCCTGGCCCTGCCCGGGGCCGCCGCCGCCCTGGGCATCGGGCTCTACTTCCTGCCGCCCTGGCTCTCGGAGCGCCTCTTGTCCGCCCTGAGAGTCGTCGGCTATCCCAGCGGCGGGGTGCTTCGCTACATTGAGGACAACCCCGAGCTATCCCTGCGGGCCATCGGCACTTCCGTGGACCCGAACGTGTACGGGGGGATGCTGGCCATCCTCGGGGGCCTGGCGGTTCCCCGGTTCTTCCTCCCCGCTCCCCCTCGCCGGAGGTTGGCGGTAGCATCGGTCCTGGCGCTGATCTTCGGGGCTCTGCTCCTGACCTTTTCCCGAGGCTCGATGTTCGGCCTGACGGTGGCTCTGGGGGCCCTGGGGCTGTTCCGGGAGCGTCGCTTGCTATGGATGCTGGCCCTGGCGGCGGTGGCGGTGCTGATCCTGCCTCCGACTCGGGGCTACGTGCTCCACTTTCTGGAGGGCGTCCAGGGGCAGGATCTGGCTACCCAGATGCGCTTCGGGGAGTACAAGGACGCCTTCCTGCTGATCGGCCGCTACCCTTGGTTTGGGGTGGGGTTCACCGGGGTCCCCGACGTGGACATCTACCTGGGCGTGTCCAGCGTGTACCTGCTCATCGCCGAGGAGAC
>JBBQIE010000652.1:0-2030 GCA_038324625.1 Anaerolineae bacterium
GATAAGCACCGCCAGCCCGATCAGGCCGGTCACCACTCCCAGGGCGCCGAAACCGTAGCCGTCCAGGACCGGCCCGGCGAGGTAGTTGCCGATAGCTCCCCCCAAGGTGGGACCGGTGAAGAGCAGGGCCGCCGCCAGCCCGAGTCGCTTCTGGGGCACTGCCGCCAGGGTGTAGGAGTCGCCTCCCAAGTAGTAGGCGCCGCCGGCCAGGCCCATGTAGGCGCTGAGGATCACTAGGAACCAAGGGGAGCGGGTGAGGTAGAGCAGGGCTACCAGAGGCAGGCCGGAGAACCCCAGCAGGAGCACCCGCCGCTGGCCCAGGGCATCACTGAGAGCGCCGCCGAGGAAGGCCGCCCCGCCGGCGAAGATCATCCGGAGGGACACCAGCAAAGAGCCGAAGTACGGCTCTCGGCCCAGGACCGCTTCCACGTAGACCGGCACCAGAGAGCGCCCGGGCGCCGCCGCCAAGTCCCCGAAGAAGAAGAGGACGAGAATGATGGAGAACGGCCCCAGCCAATAGCGCTCGGCCTGGAGCCGCTGCCGGAGGGATTCGCGGCGGATGACTGCCATGAATGCCATTCCTCGGATGGACTCGGCCTCCGCGGGATCAGCGAAGGCGGCGGGGCTCCAGTTCCGTGAGTTCGCCGGCGGCCCGCCCACCGATGGGCCAGCACTCGTAGCGCCAGGTCAGCCCACACTCACAAGCTACCTCAGTGCCTCGGCCCTGAGCGGCCTCCGGCAGGGGGCGGCCGCAGTCGCACTGCCACCACTCCCCCTCCTCGCTCACCACGAAGCAGTTGAGGTGCTCCCCGGGAGCGGCTCCGCCGGTTGGGACGCCGTCCCCCGAGCAGCCCCCGCAACCCAAGCACCCGTGCCCTCTTTCGGACTGCCGATCACCAGTGCTCATGGGCCCAGTATCCCGTTCTCCCGCGGGTCCGGCAACATAGAGAGCCGCCCCTTCCCCCTTGCGCCTTGGCGTCTTTGCCTGAGGCATTCCCCACCCACTTCCGACGAGGCACCGCCAGGCAGTATACTCGGAAGGTGGTGGTTTCCCTGAGCGCCGTCGGGGACCGAGGGAGGATGCCGTGCGGCTGACCGAGCGGGGGCGGGGGTTGTCGAACTGGGAGGAACTCCGATTCGGCCTGGCGCATCGGGCCGGGCTGGTGCTGGCCTTCGTGGCCTGGTGGGCCTGGTTCCGGGAGACGAGCGTGTCCCATCACGACTACGGCCTGATCGGCCTCACCTTGGCCGGAGGTGCCGGCGCCTTCGCCCTACCCCGTCTCCGGCGGCTCCCCGCCCGCTGGATGGGGCTCCTGCAGGTGCTGGTGCTGCTGGGTGCCGGCCTCGCCGTCTACCTCCGCCTCGGCTACTCCCAGGCCGTCCCCTTCCTCGCTCTTCCCATCCTCCTGGCCGGCTTCACCGTCTCTCCCTGGTCCGCCCCGCTCCTGGGGGTGACCGTCTGGATCATGCTCGGCCTGGGGCCGGCGGCACCGTCTCCCTGGTCAACGCGGACCCTGGTGCTCGTGGCCGGAGCCCTGGGGCTAGCCTTGCCGCATTTCTTGGAATCGGAGCTGGCCAATGCCTGGCGCTATGCCGAGGAGAGGGCGGAGTTGGCCCACGCCCTGCGGGCGGAACAGCAGCAGGTGCGGCAGTTGAACAAGGCCCTGCAAGTGGCCAACGGGCTCCTCAAGCGCAGCCTGGCGGAACTGGCCCGGGCCCAGCGCGAGGCCGAGGAGGCCCGCGGCCTCAAGGAGCAGTTCGCCACCACCGTCAGCCACGAGCTCCGCACCCCCTTGAACGTCATCCTCGGCTTCATCGAGGTCATGCAGCGCTACCCCGAGGTCTATGGCCCCGTCAACTGGACCACCGAGCTTCGCCGGGACGTTAGCGAGATCCACGACAGCGCCCGCTATCTCTCCGACCTGGTGGACGACATTCTCGACTTGGCCCGCATCCAGGCCCTGAAGATGCCCATTCGCCGGGAGACCACCGACATCGCCGAGCTGGCCGAGGATGTGGCCGATCTGGCC
>JBBQIE010000653.1:0-2017 GCA_038324625.1 Anaerolineae bacterium
CGCCTGGAGACCAGCCCGTGCGGCCCATCACTCCTCAACCAGTATCGCCTCTTGCGACGGCGTCAGCGTGACGTCTATGAAGCTCGTCACTCCGTCTCCGATGGTTCGCACTGGAGTGTGGTATCCTCGGTCGTCTGGGCGTTCCTTCCCGGCCTTGGCCGTCCCGGCAGTATCCCACGGCTCTCCCGAGCCGGACCGGGCTCACCGCCCAGAAGACGGCAGCGGGGTACGAGCCCGCGATAGGCTCTTTAGCAGACTTGGAGGCCAATCCAATGGCTAAGTTCGTCATAGATGGGGGGTTCCCGCTGAATGGTGAGGTGACCCCCAGCGGCAATAAGAACGCGGCCCAGCCGATCCTGGCGGCGACACTCCTCGCCGATGAACCGGTGACCATCAGTAACCTCCCGGATATCCTGGACGTCCGCACCATGCTGGACCTGTTGGAAGAGCTGGGGGCCACGGTGCGGCGGCACGATCCCCACACCGTCACCATATCCGCCGCCGGGGTCAACCGGACTTGCATGGAACTGGAGATGGCCCGGACCATTCGAGGCTCGATCCTCTTCGCCGGCCCCCTGCTGGCCCGCTTCGGGCGGGCCACGGTGTCGGCCCCCGGGGGCTGTGTTATTGGTCGCCGGGGGGTGACTACTCACATGCGCGCTTTCGAGGCCCTGGGGGCCGAGGTGCGGGTGAATGGTGGCTACGAGGTGAAGGCGGATCGCCTCCGGGGCACGGAGTTGCTCCTGGAGGAGGCCAGCGTCACCGGCACCGAGAACGCGGTGATGGCCGCCTGTTTGGCCGAGGGCACCACCGTCATCACCAACGCCGCCTCGGAGCCGCACGTGCAGGACCTCTGCCATTTCCTGAACTCTTTGGGTGCCAAGGTGAGCGGGATCGGCAGCAATGTCCTGGTCATCGAGGGGGTGGACCGGTTGGGCGGGGGTAGCTGTCGCATCCAACCCGATCATACCGAAGTGGGCAGCTTCATCGGCCTGGCGGCGGTCACCAGGGGGGAGCTACTGATACGAGACGCCGTCCCCAAGCAGATGCACATGACCCGGATGGTCTTCGACCGTCTGGGGGTGCGCACCGAGGTATCCGGGGAGGACATTTTCGTCCCTGGGGATCAGGAGATGCGCATTAAGCCCAGCTTCGACGGGGCCATCCCCAAGGTGGATGACGGCATCTGGCCGGCCTTCCCCACCGACATGATGAGTGTGGCCCTCCTGGTGGCTACTCAGTGCCAGGGCACGGTGCTTTTCTGGGAGAAGATGTACGAGGGCCGGCTGTTCTTCGTGGACCGCCTGATCGCCATGGGGGCCAGCATCATCCTCTGCGACCCGCACCGGGCGGTGGCCGTGGGCCCCTCTCGCCTGCACGGGGAGGAATTGCAGAGCCCGGACATCCGGGCGGGCGTGGCTCTGCTGGGCGCGGCCCTCTGTGCCGAGGGCCGGAGCAGCATCGGCAACATCGGCCAGATTGACCGAGGGTACGAGCGGGTGGATGAGAAGCTCCGCGCCCTGGGGGCGCACATAGAGAGGGTGGAAGAGTGAACCGGACCGCGGACGAAGGGACGGCGTCGGTAGGGCGCGACGGCGCTGACGGGGAGGAGCGGCCTCAGCTTGAGGAGAAGCGGGTGCTCCAACGGGAGGACGGCCGGTACGTCATCCTCTATCAGTTCCGGGACGTTCCCCCGGCGCCGGAGTCGGAATGAGGGTGCTGGTGTCGGGCGGAGCTGGATACATCGGCAGTGTCGTCTCAGCGAGGCTGATCGAGCGGGGATTCGCGGTCACGGTTTTTGACAACCTGTCCGCTGGGCACCGGCAGGCGGTGCCCAATGAAGCGGACTTGGTGGTAGGGGATCTGACCGATCGCGAGGCCGTGTCCGGTGCCTTTGCCGGGGGGAATGTCGAGGCGGTGATGCACTTCGCCGCCAACATCCAGGTGGGCGAGTCCATGCGCCTCCCCATGAAGTACGTGGGTGACAACGTCCGCAACGCCCTCAACCTGCTGGAGG
>JBBQIE010000654.1:0-2011 GCA_038324625.1 Anaerolineae bacterium
CCTCGTAGTCATCTCGGCAGGACCGGGTCCGCGCTTGAGCCTCCCCAGCGTAAATCGGACGTGAATCTCGCTCGCCCCCACCGGCAACCCCCGGTTTCCATCGTCGCCTGACAGGTGGCAAGCGTCCACCTTGCGGCCCTCCCCACACGGCAGGGTGAGCGAGCGGTGTCAAGGGGCCGCTCGCTCAGCCAGGCACGCCCATGCGCGCGGGATCATAGGTCATCAATGGTTCCTAGAGGCTTCAGTCCTCAAGTGGCCGCGGACGAAGCACGAAGCCGTAGCCCATAGCCCCCAGCACCCTCCGCAGATAGGACAGGCTGGGATCACGCTTGCCGTTCTCCAGACGGGCTATGGCCGACTGTGTGGTACCCACCTTGGCCGCCAGTTGTGCCTGGGTGAGCCCCTGCTGAATCCGCAGGCGGGCCACCTGGTGGCCGGGCTCCAGTTTGGCGACGGCTTCACGGAACTCCGGATCCTCGAGTTGTCGCGCCTCCCATTCGTCGAAGGTGATGTTCTTGATCATGTCCTCTCCCTTGTCACTCTCACTCTCGGCGCTGATTCATTCTCCTCAGTGCCGTCTCTATCTCTCGCTTCGGGGTCTTGCCGGTCTGCTTGTGGAATGCATGAACGATTACCAGGATATGCCCTACATCGGCGAAGTAGAGTAGGCGGTTAGGCCCTGGTCGGAGCTCCAACAACCGGCCTTGAAGCTGACGCACGTGGGGCATGGTGAGCTGGGTGCCGAACTCCCGAAGCAACCGCAGAGCGTTACGAATCTGCGCCCTCTCATCCGACGGCTTGTCCAAAGCATGGTTTGGACGAGACTGTCAATGTAGTCCTGCACCGGGCTGCGCCCGCTGGACGTGGTGAAGAACTCGATGCGCCAGTGGGAGGGCAGCCTGTCATCGGTCATGGGGTGAGTATAGCAGAATGGCTATGAGGACGGCAACTAACGGCCTTCCAGTCCCCTATGTCAAGGCGCCGCCTTGGCGTGAGCCTCCCTTCCCCCTTACCACCGGAGTGCTATACTCCCACCAACACCACCGCACCCAGGAGGCAACCCATGCCCGAGAGCGGACACCGCGTGGTCTTCACCGGACCGGGCGTTGCTGAGATCGAGGAGTTCGCCATCCCCGAGCTGGGCCCGAACCAGGTCCTCATCGGCACTGAGCGCAGCCTCATGAGCGCCGGGACGGAGCTCACCCAGTTCCTGGGCCAGCTTTCCACCCACCGGGGCTATCCCTCCTACCCCGGCTACTCCAACGTGGGCCGGGTGCAGGCCGTGGGGCCCGGAGTGGAGCGACCCCGCCTGGGGGAACGAGTGCTTACCATGGGCCACCACACCTCCCACTTCCTGCTCGACCTCTCCCTGGACCGGCCGGGCGGCCCCGAGTACTGGGAGACGGTGCCCGAGGCCGTCGAACCGGAGGCGGCCGTCTTCGCCGTCCTCGGGAGCGTCTCCATGCATGGGGTGCGCAAGGCCGGCCTGCAACTGGGAGAGTCAGCGGCCGTGTTCGGCCAGGGGATCGTGGGCCAGCTCATCGTCCAGATGGCCCGTGCCTCCGGGGCCCGCCCGGTCATCGCCGTGGACCTGATGGATGACCGGCTGGAGTTGGCCCGTCAGTCCGGAGCCGACCTCACCATCAACGCCGGCGAGGAGGATACGGTCGAGGCCATTCTGGGAGCCACCGGCGGCCGGGGAGCCGATGCCCTCTTCGATGCCACCCGCACCTCGGTCACCCTCCCGGTGATGATGAAGGCCGCCGCCCAGAGTGCCCGCCTGCTCATCGTCGGCAGCCTCCCCGACAAGGTGGAGCTGGACCCCTTCACCGAGTGGCAGCGCAAGGAGCTAAGCCTCATCGGCTGCTTCCAGCCGGCGGCGCCCCTCTTCGGGCACGCCTACTTCCCCTGGACCCAGCGGAACAACCGGCGCCTGTTCCTGGAGATGCTCAGGGAGGGCAGCCTCCGGGTGGACCACCTCATCGGCCACCGGCTCCCCTTCGACGCCGCT
>JBBQIE010000655.1:0-2010 GCA_038324625.1 Anaerolineae bacterium
GCTCGGGAGGCCATGGCCGTCTATGGCCGCGCCCGCGACCTGGTGGACATCGGGGCCTACGCCCCGGGCAGCAATGCCGACATTGACCGGGCTCTGGAGCTGATGCCCCGGCTCACTCGGTTCCTCCGCCAGAGCCCGGACGAGGTGACGCCTCTGGATGAGACCGTGGCCCGTCTCCAGGCTCTGCTGGAGTAGAAGATGGCCAAGTTCAGGTTCCGCCTACAGCGAGTTCTGGACTACCGGTCCAGTCTGGTGGAAGCGCAGGAGGCCCAAGTAGCCCGCCAGGTCGTCGCTCTGCGGCGGGCGGAGGCGGAGCTGGAGTCAGTCCGCGCCCTTCAGCGGAACACCGTGGGTTCCCTGGAAATCGCTCCCGGCGTCAGCATCGAGCCACGCCGGGCCAACTTGGCCTGGGACTACCTGGAGAGCCTTCGCCGGCGGGAGGCTTCCGGGTCCGAGAACGTGTCCCGAGAGACCCAGGCCCTGATCGAGGAAAGGGAGCGCTTAGCCGACCTGAAGCGCCAGGAGCAGACGATGGCCAAACTGAAGGAACGCCAGCTGCGGGCGGCCATGGTCGCCGCCCGCCTCGCGGAGGCGAAGGTTCTCGATGACCTCGTCTCGGCCCGGCACGGTCGCAATGAACACCAGTAGGGAGCAGGGAATCATGGACGCCATTCCACGGTCGGCCTTGGCCGGCATAAGGGCGCAGTTGGTCAGCCAGATCACGGCTCAGCTTCAGGCAAGAACCGGGACGCCGTCAGTAGGGTCCAAGGTCACGGACTTCGAAAGCCTCATCACCGCCGCCTGTGCCCGCCATTCGGTGGACCCGGCCCTGGTCAAGGGGTTGATCGAGGCCGAGTCCGGCTTCAACCCCGAGGCCATATCTTCCGCTGGCGCCAAGGGCCTGATGCAGCTGATGGACGCCACCGCCGCCGGACTGGGGGTCACCGATCCCTTTGATCCCGCTCAGAACATCGAGGGGGGCGTCTCCCTTCTGGCCGGGCTGCTCCAGCGCTATGGTGACGAGAGCCTGGCCCTGGCCGCCTACAACGCCGGACCCGGGGCGGTGGATCGATACGGCGGCATCCCTCCCTATCAAGAGACCCAGGTGTATGTGCCCAGGGTACTATCCTACCGCCGGCAGTTCTCGGCCGGCGACGTCTGGGAGGCCTGATTCATGGTGGACCTGATCAACGACCGAGCCCTGAGGACTCTGAGCCTGGCCCTGAACGGGTATTCGGCCCGGCAACAGGCCATCGCCGAGAACGTCGCCAACCTGGACACGCCCGGCTACAAAGCCGGCCGGGTCTCCTTCGAGTCCCAACTCCGAGCCCAAGTTCAGGGCGCCGACACCGTCGGGCCCAAGCGAACCAGCCGGCTGCATCTGCCCTCCGAGGCCGAAGGCGGAATAGCCCTGACCCGCGATCAGAGCCGGTCCATGCGCCTGGACGGCAACAACGTGGACATTGACTGGGAGATGGCCCGCCTGGCGGAAACGGTGATCAACTATAACACCGTCTCCGAGCTGGTCTCCATGAAGCTGGCCATCCTCAAGTCGGTCATCAAAGCCCCGTAACTCGGTCTGGAGCGGATTCACGTATTCCTTACGCGCTTCTCACAGCACCTTTACGGCCACTGGGGCCGAGGTGAGCTAGCCTGCACTATCGGTGTGTCTCCCCGAGGCAGACCGGAGGTCCATATTCATCGGGGAAAGGAGGTGACGAGCAAATGGATATAGTAGTGACTACGGGCGGCACGAGCCCTAGTCTCCTGCCTCTGTCGGCAAGCCCGCCGAGCGAGATCTCGCTTCCCACGGGCCTGTTCGACGAGCTACTGGCCGCCCTGATCGGAGGCGCAGCCTCCCCCGGATCAGCCCTCGAGGTAGATCCGGCACCACCATCGGAGTATGGCAGCGGCACCGGCCTCGCCGGCGCGGACGAGACGCCGCGGAAGCAAGGGGTGGATGAACTCGGACAGGCCGCCGCGATGGAGCCTCTAGTGGCCCTCATGCAA
>JBBQIE010000656.1:0-2008 GCA_038324625.1 Anaerolineae bacterium
TCCTCCAGCCACTCGGCGTGGCCCATGTCGGTGGTGCGGCCCCGATCCTGCCAGGGCACCGGCCCATCATTGTTGTGCCAGAGGAAGTCGTAATCGGCGGCCAGGTAGAAGCGACGCCAAGCCTCGGCGCTGGTCTCGGGGTTGGCCGGATCCAGGCCGGTCAGATGACGCACCAGTTCCCAATGGGAGACGTACTCGGTGTGGGGGATGCGGTCGGGCATCTCCAGGCGGATGGCGGCCAGGGCGCGATCATAGGACATGCGGGGTCTCCTCAGCCGGGATGGATGTCAATCAGGGCCTCTGAACTGCCGGGCACAGATGGCGTCAGCCTGGGCCGGCGTCAATGGTGAAGTGAGGTGCTGCCGTCAACTCCTAGCGACGAGTCTGCGATAGCAGCTCGCCGCTGCTGAGGGGCGAGGCCCACTCCTCGGCAATCTCCTCTCCCAGGCGCTCCAATTCCTGCCAAGCGTCGGGTCTTGAATCCTCCTCCGGCGCACAAGTCCCGAATGGTATCAGGACCGCGATTGGAAGGCCGCGGCTCGTGATCACGCACCGCGCTCCACTATCACGAACCTGGCGGAGGATCTCGGAGGTCCGTGTCTTGAGCTCTCTCACTCCTACTTGCATCAGTCTCCTCTCGCGCCCCTGGCCTCCGAAGGTTAGTGGCCTCTTACGAATACTGCCCGTACTGGCGTACCAACTCCAGGACCCGCTGGTACTCCTGAAGACTCACGTTCTTGGGTATGGAGTGGTCGGAGTGGTAGATGTAGCCGCCGCCCTGCATGGCCACCGGGATCTTGCGGCGGATCTCTTCCTCGATGGCTCGCGGGTCGGTCATGGTGCGGACGTCTATACCGCCCATCCAGGCCATGTCCTTCCCATACTCCCGTTTGAGCTCGACCACGTCCATGCCCGACTTGACCTCCAGGGGCTGGAGGCAACGCAGGCCCTCGTCAATGAAGTAGGGAATCAGCTCCTTGACGTTGCCGCAGCAGTGGAGGATGACGGGCAGACCCCGGTCGTTGAAGTAGCCGAAGACGCGCTTGAAGACCGGGTGCAGCTGCTGCTCGTAGTGTTTGGGGGAGAAGAGGAGGCCGTTGCGGTACCCCAGGTCGCAATAGAGGAAGGCGCCGTCGAACTGAAAGCCGCCCTCGGTCATGACCTCGTACTGGGCTAGGGCCAGGTCGGCATCGGTCTCGTACATGTCAATGACCCACTCGGGGTCGTCCAGGATGGCCATGAGCAGGCCCTCGGTGGCCACGTAGGACTGCATCTTGTCGTAGCCGATGGCGGCGCTGTAGCAGACGTACTTCCCGTCGGCCCGGGCCTTCCGGCAGCCCTCCAGCCCTTGGTACCAGGGGGTGCGCTCCGGCTCGTGCCGGGCCCGGAGTTCCTGGTTGCGATACTCGAGGCCCTCGCCGGTCCAGTCCACGCGATCTCTGCCGGGCACTAGGCGAGGCTTGATCCGCTCCCAGTCCTCGCGGGTCTTGCAAGGATAGTCAATGATCTCCGGGGTGGTGGAGTAGTCCTTATGGTTGCGCCGGACCCCGCCGGTGGAGGTGGTCTCCACCACGTATTCGTCCGTCTCCTCCAGTACCCGGATGGGGAACATGGGGGTGGTGTCGGAGCCGAAGCTGGTCATCTCGAAGCCGAAGTACTCCTGGGGGGCCACGTCGCGGGGCAGGCCCTCTTCGTACCAGCGATCTATGGTGGCCGCCCAGGGGGAATCGGTGATGGGGACCCGATCCGGCTCCCGGAAATCCAGAGCGGCGGTGATGCGCTCACGCGAGGTCATGGTCACCTCCTTGGGGTTCGGTGGGCTAGGCATGCTCCATTCTCAGGGGCGACCGATGGCCCTGTCAAAACGAGGGACCTCGGAATGCCGGCACTCTCGTTGACAGGCCCGGCCGCGGACCGTATAATCCCGGCCTGACCGGGCGGGGGTGTCAACCCTCTTTTGGGTCCGGCCATACCAGTATCGCGAGCCTAGGAGTGGAGCCCATGTTGG
>JBBQIE010000657.1:0-2001 GCA_038324625.1 Anaerolineae bacterium
CCGCGTCTCAGGCCCTGGACCAAGAGATCGTCATCACCCGTGAGGTGGCGGAGCTGACCGCCCAATGGCGGGAGTCCGGGGCCACCGTGCTGGGCATATCGGACAAGCCGGATGAGGCCGCCCTTCCCACCCCGGAGGCGGCCACGGCCGGCAGCCAACCACTGCACCGGGCCCTCACTCACCGGGTAGGAGAGGCCCTCTCTTGAGTCAGGACACCGCCCCGGACTCCAAGTGCGAGGTCTGCGGCAGCCCTCTGGCGCCCGGTCGCGATTATTGCCTCACCTGCGGCAACACCAACGACCTGGCCTCTATCCTACCCAAGAGCAGCGCTCGACCGGAGTCAGCCACACCAACCCCGGGACGCCGGCGCTTCTCTTCCTTAGCCTACGGCATCCTCGCGGCCCTGGTGCTCCTAGTGGTGGCTGCCGGCGCCGCCGCCTTCGGCGTCTACAACGGCCTCCAGGACCGGGAGCACATCCGCCTCACCGCCGTGGCCGAGCACTACCAAAGGGGCCTTACCTCCTTCGAGGGGGGCGACTTCGCCCTGGCCGTGGCCGAGTTCGAGTACGTGGAGCGCCTCCGCCCCGGATACCGCGACACCTCCGACCGCCTGGAGACGGCCCGGGCCGCCATGCTGGCCAAACCGACGCCCACCTCGCAAGCGCGGGAGGACATAGCCGCCTCCCTGATCTCCCGCGCCCAAGACGAGATGGAGCGCCAGGAATGGGGCCGGGCTATCGCCACCCTCCGCGAACTGCAAGGGCTCCTTCCCGGCTACCAAGAGCAGCAGGTGGCCGCCCTTCTGTTCCAGAGCATGTATAGTGCCGGCCTCCAGGCCGTCGGCGATTATGACGTGACCGCCGGGCTGGAGTGGTTCAAGCAGGCCCTCGATCTCGATCCCGACAACGTGGACGTTCGCCGACAGGTCACTTTCGCCAACCTTTACTTGGCCGCCCTCAGCTCCTGGGGCAGCGACTGGCCCTCTGTCATCGAGCGCTATGAGGGTCTGTATAGCCTGAGTCCGGACTACGCCGACACTAAGGATCGCCTGGGCACCGCCTACGTTCGCTATGGCGACGAGCTCTCGTCGGAGGGCCGGTGGTGTCAGGCGGCCGAACTCTACGCCCAGGCAGCCGAGATCAAGGACAGCCCGGCGGTGGACACCAAGGCGGCTTTGGCCACCGACTACTGCGAGACCCCACCGGGTACCGTCACCCCCGTGGCCTCGGCCACCGGCGACGGGACAGAAGCCACCGGGACGGCAGCGGCCCCCGGACAGGTGCCGCTGCCGGGCAGCGCCCGGCTCTACTTCAGCATGGCCGACCCGGACACGGGACGAACCGGCATCTACTACCTCACGCCGGGCTCCAATCAGGCCCCTCGGTTGCTCATAGCCGACGCCGAACACCCCGCCATTCGCGACGACGGCACCATCGCCTACCGCAACCTGGCCCAAGACCAGCTGGGGATCAGCGTCGCCCAGCGCGACGGCACCTTCCTCGCCCGCGTATCCAGCCACCCCGAGGACGTATTCCCCACCTGGGAGTCCGGCAATGGGCGCCTGGCCTTTGCCTCCACCCGTGAGGGAGACCGCAAATGGCGAGTGTACGTGGCCGATCAGTGGCACCTGGGTGCCGAGGCCGCCGCCATCGGCTACGGTAAGTCACCGGCCTGGGGCCCCAGTGGGCTCATCGCCTATCGCGGCTGCGACCTGGGTGGGAACAACTGCGGGACCTACCTCGTCAACGGCGAGGGCGCCCAGATGTCTCAGGCCACCGACAACCCCTCCGACGACATGCCGGCCTGGTCCCGAGACGGCAGCCGGCTGGCGATAGCTTCTCCAAGGTCGGGCACCTACAGCATTTGGGTGAAAGACCTGAGCACCGGAAAGCTCACTCGCCTCACCGATGACGCCGGCCTCGATGCGGCACCGGTGTGGTCACCCGACGGCCAGAGCATCGCCTTCCTCTCCAACCGAGGGGGAAGCTGGGGCATCTGGAT
>JBBQIE010000658.1:0-1999 GCA_038324625.1 Anaerolineae bacterium
CCCTAATGGGTATGGCCTGGGCCGTCGGTTTGGCGGCCACCGGCGCCCTGGCGGTGTGGACATGACCGGCGGGAACCCCGGATCGAACGGACGTGGCCATGCATCATCCTCGGGGCCGGTTCCGGCCGTGGAGATCAGCGACCTGGCCTACACTTACCCCGGCGGTAAACCGGCTCTGGAAGGGATCAACCTGGCAGTGGAGCCGGGGGAGCGAGTGGCGCTGGTGGGGCCGAACGGGGCCGGGAAGTCCACCCTTCTGCTGCATCTCAACGGCATCCTTGCCGGGCGGGGCCGGGTGGCCGTCGGTGGCGTTGTGGTGGACGAACGGTCCAAGCGAGAAGTGCGGGGCATGGTGGGGCTGGTGTTCCAGGACCCGGACGACCAGTTGTTCTCCCTGACGGTGCTGGAGGACGTCGCCTTCGGCCCCTTGCAGCAGGGGCTTCCGCCGACTGAGGCCAAGGTCCGCGCTTTGGCGGCCCTGGAGCAGGTGGGCATGGAGGCGGTGGCCGAGCGAGGGCCGCAGCAGTTGAGCCTGGGGGAACGCAAGCGAGTGGCCATCGCCACGGTGCTGGCCATGCGACCGGGGATCCTGGCCATGGACGAGCCCACCGCCGGCCTGGATCCGCGGGGGCGCCGGGCCCTGATCGCTCTGCTTCAGGAGATGCCGGAGACCCTGTTGGTGGCCACTCACGACATGCGGCTGGTGTGGGAACTCTGCCCGCGAACGGTTATCATGGACCAGGGACGAATCGTGGCCGATGGGCCCACCTCGACGCTCCTGGCCGATGCCGACCTCCTGGAAGCCCACGGGCTGGAGACCCCCTGGCAGTTCGCGGCGATGCCTTGCCCGGACCCATTCCCCGAGAGGTAGATCGTCCCCGTGCCCCCACTCACCAATCGTCATATCGCCGTCCTGCTGGACATGGCCGGATGCCCCAATCGCTGCCGGCACTGCTGGCTGGGGGCCGCCCCCAACCGCCGGCTGCCGGCCGAGTCTCTCCGTCGGGTGGCGGAGGAGTTCCGTAGCTGGCGCCGACCGGGGGAGAGCCGGCCCTTCTTCGAAAGCCTGGACTTAGCCTCCTGGTATCGGGAGCCGGACTACACTCCCAATTACCGGGCGCTCTACGAGCTGGAGCGAGAGCTGTCGGACGGCAACGCCTCCCGTTTCGAGCTCCTCAGCATCTGGCGCCTGGCCCGCGATCCCACCTATGCTCAGTGGGCCCGCGAGGTGGGAACGGCCGCCTGTCAGATCACCTTCTTTGGGATGGAGGAGACCACCGACTACTTCACCCGCCGGCCGGGTAGCTTCCGTGACAACCTGGTGGCCACGGAGCGCCTCATCGAGGCCGGCATCCGCCCCCGGTGGCAGCTGATCCTCACCGAGCGCCTGGTACCGGAGATGGGGGCGCTGGTGGACTTGGTCCGGTCTCTGAGCTTGGAGGAGCGGGTGCGGGAGATGGGGGGCGAGTTCGGCATCTTCCTCAACACCCCCAGCCCGGACGGGGAGGCCTTCCACATCGAAGACCTGCGCCCGACCCCCGAGGCGTTGGAGGGCGTGTCTCCCTACTTGGTGGAGAAGACCCTCCGGCACTTCGGCGCCGAGTCGTTGGCCGATTGTCTGGGGCGGCCAGAGGGGGACTGGCTGCCGGAACTGGTGGAGCAGACGAAGCCCCATGCCGACAGGCCCGAGTGGCCGGCCTTCGAGGTGGATTCGAGCTTCGACGTGTACTCGAACCTCGACGAGCTATCGCCCTGGTGGCGGTTGGGAAACCTGTGGGATGATGGCCTCGACGAGGTGATTCGCCGCTTCGAGAGTGACGAGCCCCCGGGGATGCAAGCGAACTTCCAGGTGCCCGTGGGCGAGCTGGCGCGGCGCTACGGCCGCCCGCGGGGCCGCCGCCTCTACGCCCGAGGCGACCTCATCACCCGATGGATTCGCCTGTGGGCGGAGGCACGCTGGAGGGGTGTTGCTCATGATAGTCCTGGTGCGGTTTCGTAG
>JBBQIE010000659.1:0-1985 GCA_038324625.1 Anaerolineae bacterium
CGACGCGGGAGAGGGCGGGCGACTAAAGGCGCCCGCTGAGGGCCTTCGGCCAAGAAAACCGTGTGGCCTCTACCCTGGCCGAAGGCCTTCAGCAATAGGCACGGCAGTGTCCGCGGCGGCCTTCAGACCGCCGCCCTCCCGCCGCCTGACATCACACGAACCAGGACAAAAAGGGGACGAAAACGCGAAAGGTTGTCGTGAGGCGCGGGCTGCACAGACAGGCCCTAAAGATCTCGGAGACCTCTAGGGTCTACCGGCCACCGGCCGAATTGAGACAGTCTCTTGCGGCTGAGTGGCGCTTGACGGCCAAGGGCCGGAAGTCTATTCTGAGTCGGTGGTACTGTTACGAGACACGTTATTCAGGAGGAACGGCATGAACCAGTTGATAACCGCGGAAGAATTGCATCGCCGGCTGGGCGAGGGCGAGAAGATCGCCCTGGTGGACGTCCGCTCCAAGGATGCCTACCAGGAAGGCCACATCCACGGGGCCATCAACATCCCCCGCGCCGAGCTGGAGCGCCGGATGGGGGACATACCCCGTGACCGGCCGGTAGTGACCTATTGAAACTTCCATAATCCCGGCGGCTCCGCCAGTGAGAGCGCCGCGGGACTGCTCCGTGAGAGCGGTTATGACGCCGTCGCCCTGAAGGGAGGTTTCCCCAGTTGGGAAGACTCCGGGTACGACGTGGAACGCTAGGGGCTTCCCCTCTCCAACTACTCTCAGGGGCCGGGAGGATCATTTCCTCCCGGCCCCTGCAATCAATACCTGGTCCCATCTTGGCGCCTGGGTGCCTTTGCGTGAGGCTCCCTCCCCTCGATCAGTCCCCCTCGATCTTGCCCACCGGGGCGGCGTAGACGGCGAACTCCTCCTCGCCGTCCACCCCCAGGAGCCGGTCCATGTCCTCCTGGTAGTAGGCGGCAATGGCGCAGGCCCCGGCGCCGATGGCTTCCGCCGCCAGGTACAGATTCTGGCAGACGTGCCCGGCGTCGAGGGCGATGATCTTGGGGGAGAGGGTGGAGTAGCGCCACTCGGTGCGGTAGGGTATGGCCGTCCACACGAAGGTGACGGCGGCGCTGCCGGCGAAGCCCTGCCCAGCACAAGCCTCGCCTATCTGCTCCATCAACTGGTCGTCCTGCCGGAGCAGGCAGAGCTTATGCTCCACCGAGAGATAGCGGTAGAGGCCGGGGTCGAGGCCCTCCACCCTCTGCACCGCCAGGTAGGTCTCGAAAGGATGCCGGCCCCCACCGGAGGGCACGGTGCGCCGGAGGGCCTGGCCGCTTCCGAAGCTCTCATGTACGCCCTGGGTGGACCACAGCAGGAAGCTGAGTTCCTCCAGGGTAAGCGGGTCGGGGGTGAAGCGGCGGCGGCTCTGACGCCGGGCGATCGCCTCCACCAGAGGCATCCGACCCACCTGGAAGTCCCCCGGAGCCGTCAGGTCAGTCAGCTCCGCTCCCTCCGGGCAGGGCTTCTCCAGGGGCGGGCGGGGCACTCTCTGCTTCTGGTCGGTCTGCATGGAGGCCCATTCGTGCCAACGGTCGGACTTCAACAAACGTCTGTGGTCATCCACGGCTAACTCCTTCTCAGGGGTCGGAGGGGCATTCACTCCGCCGGCCGGCACTGGAACTCGAACTCCCCATAGTGCGCGGCGATCTCGAAGCCCAGGCGCCGATAGCAGGCGATGGCGGGGGCGTTGTCGGCGCGGACGTTGAGGCCAATGTGGTCCACGCTCTCCAGAAGGGCCAGCGTAGTGGCGGCGGTAACCGCCCGAGCCAACCCTTGCCCTCGATGCTCGGGGTGGGTGGCCACGTTGCCCAAAGCCGCTACTCGATACCGTTCCGAGTACACGTGTATCCCCGCCGCCGATACCAAGCGCCCCTCCCGGCGGAGGCCCCGGAAGCAGCCGGTCTCCAGCATTCGGGGATCGAAGGCGACGTAAAGCAGGGCCAGGGCCGACAGCCGGCCCCGCTGTCGCGGCCGTACCAGG
>JBBQIE010000660.1:0-1982 GCA_038324625.1 Anaerolineae bacterium
AGCACCTCAAGCGGGGCTACCAACTGGTGTACACCCCGCATATCGCCAGTGAGCGCATCTACGAGATCAGCGGCCACCTGGAGACCTACGCCGATGGCATGTACGCGGCCATGGACATCGAGGGCCAGCCCTACCGGGTGAAACCCATGAACTGCCCCGCGCACGTGCGCATCTTCCAGTCCCACACCCGCTCCTACCGCGATCTGCCCATCCGCTTGGCGGAACTGGGCACGGTCTACCGCTTCGAGCGCAGTGGCACCCTCCACGGGATGCTACGAGTCCGGGGTTTCACCCAGGACGACTCTCACATCTTCTGCCGTCCGGACCAGCTGGAGGCGGAGGTCCATCGGGTCCTGGACCTGACCTTCTTCATGATGGATACCTTTGGGTATACCTACAAGGCCTATCTCTCCACCCGGCCGGAGAAGTCCATCGGCAGCGACGAACAATGGGAGTTCGCCACTGAGACCCTGCGGCGGGTGTTGGAGGAGCGCGACCTGGAATACGAGGTGGACGAGGGGGGCGGGGTCTTCTACGCCCCTAAGATCGACGTCAAGCTCTACGATGCCGTGGGTCGGGAGTGGCAAGGACCGACCTGCCAAGTGGACCTGAACGAGCCGGAGCGCTTTGACATAACTTACGTGGGTGATGATGGGGCCGAGCACCGGGTGGTGATGGTACACCGGACGGTGCTGGGCTCGATGGAGCGGTTCGTCGGTGGCCTGATCGAGCACTATGCCGGGGCCTTCCCGGCCTGGCTGGCACCCACTCAGGTGACGGTGATCCCCATCGCCGACAGGCATCAGGAGTATGCGGCCACCGTGGCGCGGGACCTCACGGAGGCCGGGCTGCGGGTGGACCTGGACGATGCCCCGGATCGGATGAACGCCAAGATCCGCAAGGCCCAACTGCAGAAGGTGCCCTATATGCTGGTGGTGGGCGACCGGGAGGCGGAGGCGGGGGAGGTGGCAGTGCGGCTCCGCAATGGGAAGGACTTGGGGGCCATGCCCCTGGCCGATCTCCGGGACATGGCTTTGAAGGCGGTTCGGGAGAAGAGCCAGATCGAGTAGCCGAATGGGTTGGGGCGGGCTACCGGCGTAGGCGGCCCGCTGCCAGCCTCACCACGGTGTACATGGCGCTGACGATCTCCTTGCGGGAGATCTTGGAGGTGCCCCGGCGGCGGTTCTCGAAGACGATGGGCACTTCGCCGATGCGGGCGCCATCCTGGTGGCATAGATAGAGCATCTCGATGAGAAAGGAATATCCGTCGGAGAAGATGGAGTGGAGGGGAATGCGCTCCAGGGTCTCCCGGCGGTAGCAGCGGAAGCCGGCGGTGCAGTCGTGGGCCGGCAGCCCCAGCATGAGGCGGGCGAAGGCGTTGGCGCCGTGGCTCAACGCCCGGCGGGGGAGGGTGCAGTGCCGGGTGCCGCCCCCGGGCACGTATCGCGAGCCGATGCACAGATCCAGGCTGGGCATGGCGGCGACCAGCGAGGGTATGTACCGGGGGTGATGAGAGAAGTCGGCATCCATGGTCACTATCAGGGAGGCTTCCAGCCCCAGGGCTTTCTCGATGCCGGCGATGTGGGCCGTCCCCAGCCCCAGCTTGGCCGGCCGGTGGACCACAGTGATGCCGGGATGCTGCTCGGCCAGGGAGCCGGCCAGGTCACCGGTCCCGTCCGGGGAGTTGTCGTCCACCACGATGATCCCGGCGGACAGGGGCAGGGCGAGGATGCCCTCGACCAGGGGAACCAGGTTCTCGATTTCGTTGTAGGTTGGGATGACGATTTGAAGGTCCATGCATGTCCTTGGCCGGGAGAGGAACGGGACGATTCTAGGGCCGCGCCTGCCGGCAGGCAAACCCCCGGCCACCGATCAGGGTCGTGGTGTCACTCGCCGGTGGCATGTTCCAGCCCTTGACCGCACTCCGTAGGGGCGAATCTTGTATTCGCCCTGGGCCTCCGAGGGCGAATACAAGATTCGCC
>JBBQIE010000661.1:0-1981 GCA_038324625.1 Anaerolineae bacterium
GGTCCGTAGGCAGGGAATGAAAAGCCCGCGGTCTATGCCGCTCAGGTCCTCGTCACACTGGTTGGTCATGTAGATGCGGCGGATGCCCGAACGGTCCAGCACTCCCCGCACGTATCCGGGGGCGTCAATAGCCTTCTGAGCGCGCTCGAACAGCTCCGGCGCCGGCACCGTGCCCCAATCGGCCCGCTGGATGCCGAGAAACTCCTCCCCAATCACCAGCAGCCAGTCATGCTGCACGGTGTTGGCGATCAGGGGCAACCGCTCCAGCACCTGGCTAACGATCTCCAGGGGATCGCTTTCTTCGGCGAACTCCGGCCGGTACTGGGCTGAGTTGGCCAGTTCGGTGTAATAGTGATAACCGATCACATCGGCGAGGCTGGTGGCAAGAGCCTTCCTGGGGTTGATGTGGGTATGGATATCCACGATCGGTATCGCCTGGATCTGTTCCAGCAGGCGCGCTTCAAGCTCCGATGTCATGTAAGCCGGCCTCCCTTATCATTGGCAGGCGGACAGCCTGGGGCCGAGTGCCCAGACGACCGGCGAGCCGAGGCGATAGTAGAGCCCGGCGATCGAGCCCGTCAATCGGGTGCTATCTGGACACCGGCTCCTCCGCGACTGCCCCTGGCAACGCTGGCTAGTCGGGAACGACCGTGGTGGCTCTCTCGATCCGAGGGTCGGTGAAGATGTCGGCCTCGTCCCGGCTGGTGGTGGAGAACTCGGAGACAATGGCCCCGTCGCCCGCGGCCTGGAACCAGTGCAAGGTGTTGGGTTCGAGGGTGTATTGTTCCCCAGGCTGGAGAACAACCTCGCGCCAAACGGTCAGATAAGGGACTACGTCCGCGGGGACTCGCGCCCCCGGGTTCTCGGATCGGGCTCCGGGGACATATAGCAGAACGGTGCCCCGCCGACAACGGAAAGTCTCCTCTTTGCCCGGCTCCCCCTCGACCGGTGGATGAGTATGCTCCGGGCAGGTCTGCCAGGGCGAAAGCACCAGCTCCTTGGCGCAGACGCTGGCGGTATTGACGTAGGTCAGCAGTTGAAGCCCCACCTCACTCAGGCGACTCAGGCCGAAGTCAGCCACCTCGATCCGCTGCTCTTCACCCGGAGTGAGGGCAATCCCGGCCTCCGCTAGCGCCGCGAGAGTATGGGCCACGGCCTTCTGTTTCTCTGATACCGATATCACTCCATCCTCCCCAATCAGCAATCAGACATGAGGGTGACCACCCTAGATGGACGCCGCCGGAGCCGAGCCGCCCATGGCCGTGTGCATGACCTCCCTGAGTTCGGCAATGCCGAAGGGCTTCACCAGTACCGCGTCCACCTCACCCCCCGACAGGGGCTGCTCATTGTCCTCCTTCCATCCGGTTATGAGAATCACCGGAATGGGCCTCTCTCCGGTCTTGGCGCTCTTGGCCAGTTGCCATCCCGGCATGTCGGGCAAGCCCAAGTCGGTCAGCAGCAGGTCAAACTCCCTTTCTGAGAGCAACGCCAAACCCTCTTTGGCGCTGGAGGCCGCCGTGGACTGATGGCCATCCAGCCGCAGCATCCGGATTAGCACCTCCCGAACCTGAGGCTCGTCGTCCACCAGCAAGACCCGCAGCGGAGGCCCGCCTGGATTGCGGCTCTGGCTTCGCCGATCATCGGGAAGCCTCGACGCCCTCGGCATCACCACGGTGAACACGGAGCCCACCCCCGGCTTGCTGCTGACCTCAATCCTGCCCCCGTGCTCTTCAATCACCCGCTTGCAGATGGAGAGGCCCAGACCGGTGCCTTGGTCCTTCTTGGTGGTAAAGAATGGCTCGAAAATCCGCTCCTGCACCTCCTTGCTCATCCCCAGCCCCGTGTCCCTAACCGACAAGTGTACCTCGCTGTCGGTGGTCCATCCCCTCATCATCACCGTCCCACCATCGGGCATCGCATCCAAGGCGTTGAAGATGAGATTGGTCAGCACCTGTCGGAGGCCGGCAGCGTGGCCCCATAC
>JBBQIE010000662.1:0-1981 GCA_038324625.1 Anaerolineae bacterium
GGAGGGCGCCTGCGCGCCGGGCGTCGGCCACTAGGCACGGCAGTGTCCGCTGCGCCGACGCACACTCACGCCGGCATCCGTGTCCGCGTAGGCGGACACTCGGCCGTAGGCCCTCCAGCCCCGACCTCGGTCGAGGGGGCCTATTTGTTCAATCTCCGTCGAGACCTTTAGGGTCTAAGGCCGAGAGATGGTAAACTGGGCCCATTGGGCTCCGATCATGGCTATAGTGGGAGGTGGCACGTGAGGAAGTGGACCATGCTGTTGCTGGGAACCCTGCTCTTGATCGGCTGCGGGAGTAGCCCCACCGCGAGCCCCGCCTCCAGCCCCCAAGCCACCCTGAGCCTGGCTACCCTGGGCGCCACGGCGGTGATGACCCCGGCGGTGCCCCCTTCCTCCACCGTGGCCGTCGCTCCCACGGCCACCGCCGGCCCCACCGCTACCGACACCGCCACGCCGGAGCCCCAGGAGTACACCGTCCAGAGCGGCGACACCCTCAGCCTCATCGCCTACCGCTTCGGGGTGACCCTGGAGGACCTGGCCAAGGCCAACGACATCACCAACTACAACGACATCTGGGTGGGCCAAGTGCTGGTGATACCCGGCACCGAGGTCGTCGCCCCCACGGATACGCCGGGGCCACCGACCGCCTCCACCGGTGAGGCCACCCCCACCGCCGGGCCCCGGCCTCAGCCGGCGACGCTCCCCATGGACTCCCCGGAGTACGGGATGCAGGCTTTCCTGTGGTGGCGACCGGAGACGGCCCACCGGGACCTGGGAATGATTCAGGACGCCGGGTTCACCTGGGTGAAGCAGAACTTCGCCTGGAGGGAAATCGAGGGGGCGGGCAAGGGCCAATACGACTGGTCCGTCACCGACCGCATCGTGGACCAGGTGGAGGAGTTCGGGCTCCACCTCCTGGTGCGCCTCGACTTCCAGCCCGCCTGGGCCGGGGGTAATTTCCCCACCAACGGCCCCCCCGACAACCTCCAGGACTTCCAGGACTTCTGTCGAGAGGTAGCGGCTCGGTATCAGGGACGGGTGGCGGCCTACGAGATCTGGAACGAGCCCAACCTGGCGCGGGAATGGGGGGACCGGGCCCCGGACCCGGCCGGGTACGTGGCCCTACTCCAGGCAGGCTACCAGGGCATCCACGCCGGCGACTCGGGAGCGATCGTCATCAGTGCCGGCCTGACCCCCACCAGTCGCTGGGACAACGTTGCTGTGCCCGATACCATATTCCTGGAGGGGATGTACCAGGCGGGCGCCGCTCCTTACTTCGACGTGCTGGGGGTTCATGGCGCCGGCTTCCGGGCCCCGCCGGAGTTGGACCCGGCCGAGGCGGCTACCAACCCCGCTTACTACAACACCGGCGACGTCAATTGTCCCGGGGAGCTCTGTCGCCTCTATTCCTTCCGCCACGTCGAGGACTTGCGGGCCATCATGGTGGAGAATGGGGACTCCAATACCCAGGTGGCCATCCTGGAGTTCGGCTGGACCAGCGACCCTCGCCCGGATTCGGACTACCACTGGTTCGCCGTTGACGAGTTCACCAAGGCCGACTACCTAGTGCGGGCCTACCAGTACGCTCGCGAGCACTGGCGCCCTTGGATCGGCCTCATGAACCTGATCTACATGGGCAACCCCGACTGGACGGATAACAACGAGGAATGGTGGTGGAGCATCAACAACCCGGACGTGGGCAGCGCCCGCCCGGCCTACATCGAGTTGCAGAAGATGCCGAAATAGGGGGGATGGCCCTCACCCCTGGCCCCTCTCCCATTGCGATAGGAGAGGGGAGTTCTCGCTCCCATTGGCGTGCAGTGCTTCCTCCCCTCTCCCACAAGTGGGAGAGGGGTCGGGGGTGAGGGCTCCCATACGCATCAAGCTAAGGGTTGACGATAAGGGAGCTTCTTACGCAAACTGAGGGTGTGAAGCACCCAGCGCGAAAGGAGCTCCCGATGACCAGTGTAACCGAGATTGG
>JBBQIE010000663.1:0-1980 GCA_038324625.1 Anaerolineae bacterium
CTCGGCGCCCGCATCGTAGATTCGCGACGAGGGCGGCTGATAACCATCCTTCTGGCGCCGTTGGTCCCCTGCACCGCCCGCCTGGGGGTTCTGGCCACCCTGGCGACCGCCTTCTTCGGGCCCCTGGCTTTCCCGGTGACCCTGGGCCTGATCGCCGTCAACATCGTCGTCTTGGTCCTGCTGGGGCTGGTGTTGAACCGCTTCCTAGTGTCCGGGGAGCAGATGGCCTTCATCATGGAGCTGCCCCTGTACCACCGCCCCAACCTCCGCACCATCGGGCTCTTCGTTTGGCGCCACATCAAAGAGTTTCTGGTGCGCGCCGGGACCATCATCTTGGCCGCGTCCGTGGTGGTGTGGCTGCTCTCCACCCTCCCCACCGGGGACCTGACCACCAGCTACCTGGCCGGAATCGGGCGTGCCCTCGAGCCCCTCGGGCGCTTGATGGGCCTCAGTTGGCGGGCGATGGTGGCCCTCCTGAGCAGCTTCGTGGCCAAGGAGAACTCCCTGGCCACCCTGGCGGTGCTCTACGGCACCTCCGAGGGCACCGGACTCACCACCGTTCTTCCTCAGGCCCTGGGGCCCGCCGCCGGCCTGGCCTTCCTGGCGGTGCAGATGCTCTTCGTGCCTTGCGTGGCCACCGTGGCCGTCATCCGTCAGGAGACCCGCTCCTGGGGCTGGACTATCCTCGACATCGGCTTGCTGCTGGTGATCTCCATCGCCGGGGGCATGGCCGCCTACCGATTCGCGCTCCTGATCGGCCTGGGCGCATGATGACGCTCCGGCCCCCGGAGGTTGGCCCGCTATGCTGAGAGACACCCTAAAGCTCATTGCCTCGGAAGAGGTGGCCAGCAGCGAGGAGTTGGCCCGCCGGCTGAAGATCGAGCCCGCCCTGGCTCGGAGAATACTGGACGACCTGGTCTCCCTGGGCTATCTGCGGTTCTCCAACACCGCCTGCACCTCCGGCTGCACTAAGTGCCCCGCCCGGTCCGGCTGCGGTGGGCTACCGGAGATGATGGCCATCACCCAGAAGGGGCGTCAGGCTGCCTCTCGAACCTGACACCCACCGCAACCCACCGACCCACGCTCAGAGGGAGTCCCCGGAATGAAGATCACCTGCGTCGTAGACAACTGCGTGGCCCGAGGTGGGCTCTGGGGGGAGCACGGGCTCAGCCTGCTCATCGAGATTCAGGAGCGGCGAGTGCTGTTCGACAGCGGCGATAGTGGCGACGTCCTGCTGCACAACCTCGAGGCCCTGAAGATCCACCCCGACTCCATCAACGCCGTGGTGTTGAGTCACGGCCACCACGACCATGCCGGTGGGCTGTCGGCTCTGGCCTCGCGGGTACTCCAGCCACCCCTCTGGGCCCATCCCCATGCCTTCCGTCCCCGCTTCAACCGAGGAGGCAAGCGCTCCATCGGCATGGGGCCGGAGCAGCGTCAGGAACTGGCCCAACCCTTCGCTCTGCGCTTGGTGGATGTGGCCGCCGAGGTCGCCCCCGGAGTATGGATCACCGGTGAGATCTCGCAGCGACCTCACCCGGAGGGACGAGGAGCCGACCACGTCATCCGTGAGGGCGACGGATTCCGGCCCGATCCCTACTCGGACGACCTCTCCCTGGTCCTGAGGGTTCCCGCCGGGCTGGTGGTGGTGTGCGGGTGCGCTCACGCCGGCCTCCTCAATATCCTCGACCAGGTGACCTCCGAACACGAGGGGCCTCTGCTGGCGGTAATCGGAGGAACCCACCTGGGAGGAGCGCGGGGAGATCAGCTTCGCCAGGTCGCCGATCATGTGCGCCGCCTCGGCTCGCCTCGCCTGTACCTGAACCACTGCACCGGGCTCGATTCACTACTGGAACTGGGCCGTCTTCTCCCGGAGTCCGTACACGGGTTCGGGGCTGGGTCCCAAGTGGAGTTCGCCGAGGAGGCGCTGGTCTAGCCTGGTTGTGCCCGGCCGGGATCCCGTCTGAGTCAGGCGGCTAG
>JBBQIE010000664.1:0-1962 GCA_038324625.1 Anaerolineae bacterium
GGCGGGGAGACCGAGCTCCTCCACCGGCACCACCTTAGGATAGACCACCAGCTTCTCGATGCCCTCTTCGTGGCGGTGCTGACGGCGGAAGCCGAAGACATCCCCGGCGTAGACCTCGGCCGGGCCCACCCGAAACACCCCTCGATGGTCGCCGCGGACGTGGTAGACCCGCCGGACCCGCTCGTACCAACGGAGGGTGAGGAAGTTCACCAGGGCCCGCTTGAAGCTCATCCCCCGGCTCACCCCCAGGTCCCCGGTGAGCAGGGTGAGGTCCTCCGGGTACTGGTCGCTGATGAGGACCCAGGGCAGGGGCAGAGGCTTGGCGTTGTAGATCTCGACGGTGAGGTCGGTCTCCTCCCCGAAGCCGATCCTATCCTGGGCGAAGCGGCGGCGGTAGCGCAGCTCGGACAGGGAGTAACGGGCCCACAGGGCCGACGCCCCCGAGGCGGCCGCCAGCAGGAGGAAGAAGAGGAACAGGCGCGGGTCGCGGGTGGCGGCGCTGGTTACCAGCAGGGCGAGGAGCAGGGTCCACCAGAACCCTCCCGTCATCCGGTGGCCTCGGCTGATCTACTGACAGCCTCGGAGGACCAGTCCTCCTCCACCGGCACCGGCACCCGGGAGAGGATCTCGGCCACGATCTCCTGCCCCGCCTTGCCCCGCAGACGGGTGCGGACGCTGGGGATGAGGCGATGGGCCAAGACCGGCACCGCCAGCTCCTGCACGTCGTCAGGGGAGACGTAATCCCGGCCTCGGAGGGCGGCCAGGGCCTGGGAGGTGCGCATGAGGGCCAGGCTGCCGCGGGGACTCGCCCCCAGGGCCAGACCCTCCTCGGAGCGGGTCTGCCGCACCAACTCGATGATGTAGCTCTCCACTACCTCGTGCAGGTAGACCTCACGACAGACCCGGGCCAGGTCCAGGACCTCCTGGGCGGAGAGGACCGGCTCCAGCTCCTGGTAGGGGTCATCCTGACGGAAGCGGCGCATGATGCTCCGCTCCTCCTCGAAGTCCGGGTAGCCCAGGTCCAGGCGCATCAGGAAGCGGTCTACCTGCGCCTCGGGGAGGGGGAAAGTGCCCTCCAGCTCGATGGGATTTTGGGTGGCCAGGACCAAGAAGGGCTGAGGCACCGCTCGGGTGACCCCGTCCACCGTGACCTGGCCCTCCTGCATCACCTCCAGCAGGGCCGACTGGGTGCGAGGGCCGGCGCGGTTGATCTCATCGGCCAGGACGATCTGAGACATCACCGGGCCGGGGCGGAACTCGAACTCCCCGGACTTCTGGTTGTAGATGGAGACCCCGGTGACGTCCGAGGGCAGCAGGTCCGGGGTGTACTGGATGCGTTGGAAAGAGGCGCCGATAGAGCGGGCCAGAGACTTAGCCAGGGTGGTCTTGCCGATGCCGGGGACGTCCTCGAGAAGGACGTGGCCCCGGCTGAGGAGGGCCACCGTCAGGAAGTCCACCACTCGGCTCTTGCCCACGATAACACTGCCGACGCTCTCCCGAATCCGGTCAGCGGCCTGCCGGACTGCTGCTACATCTGCCATTGACTCTCCCTCTGAAGACGAAAAGACACCCCTGCCGGGACAGGGACACTGGGCAGAGGCCGACGACCTGGGGCTGTCTCGGGATGGTGGCCGAGGCCGGCACGGGGGCCGGATACTTGACTAGCGTTATCTTAGCAGCACTCAACATTCCTAGCAAGCGTCGCTTCCGGCTAGGGGCGGGGCTGCCAACCACGGATCTTGAATCGTCCAAGCGGCGATACCATTGCCACGGCAATGGCATGAGGGTGTGGGAATGGGTTCTCCCTATTCGACGCTCCCCGAGGCCACCTCGTACTTGCCCTGGATGCCCTTCTCCCCCTTGCCCTGACCACTCCCGAGGAAGTAGCTCCCGAACTTCGCCGCCAAGCGGGTGGCCTCTGCCGGGTGCCGATCAATGAGGTTGTTCAACTCCTTGGGGTCG
>JBBQIE010000665.1:0-1961 GCA_038324625.1 Anaerolineae bacterium
CCGGCCCGCCCGTGGATGGCGTCACTCAATGAGGGTATGGGATACTGCCGGGACAACAAGCAAGTGCGCCGGCTACTGCTGACCACGGCCGCCGTGGGCTTCCTGGTCTTGCCCTACCAGACCTTCCTCCCTGCCTTCGCCCGCGACGTCCTCGGTCGCGGGCCGGAAGCCCTCGGCCTCTTACTGACGAGCGTGGGCATCGGGGCCCTGGGCGGGGCAGCCATCTCCGGCAGCCGCTTCACCAACCGTAGCCCGAGCCCGGTTATGGTGGCCCTCATGTCGGTGGCGGGACTGGCCCTGGTGGCCCTGGCCTTCTGCCGCGGCCTCGAGTTGGCCATGCTCACCCTCGCTATCCTTGGCCTCTCGGCCATCGGCTACCTGGCCACCGCCAACGCCACCCTACAGCTCGCCTGCCGTCAGGATCTACTGGGCCGGGTCATGGGGGTGTGGACGGTGGTCAACGCCGGGATGACCCCGGTCGGCAGCCTCACCATCGGCGCCGCCGCCGAGCAGATCGGCCTGACTACCGCCCTAGCCGGTGCCGGCGGATTCTGTGCTCTGTTGGCCATCCTCGCCGGCCGAGGCCTCCGCCGGCCCACCAAGCCGCTCCCACCGCCTGCCCCCTTCGCGCCTTAGCGTGCGTCTTGGCGTGAGACCGCAACTCATCGCCTACCTCCGGGCAGATGGGCTACCGTTTGGCCTTGGAGGCCACCGCCACGCTCACCACCACTACTACCACCATGGCCGGCAGAGCCCCGATCAGCAGGACCGCGCTCGAGGAGTTCTCCGGCCGCCGGCCCTCCGATTCCAGAGTCGGCATGGCCTCGGGGGAATCCAGCGTCGGCCCGGGCGGGGCCGATGGTACGGAAGCAGGTACGGGGGTCGGCCTCGCCGAGGCCGCGGATGTGGGGCCGACCGTCGGAGTAGCCTCGCTCACGACACCAGCGGTCGGAGAGGGCGCCGGAGTCGGGGCCGGCTCCGAGGGAGTAGCAGTCACCGCCACGGTGAGCGTGGGTTCAGGTGTGGGGTCTACCGTCCGGATCCTAAGGCGATTGCCCCCCGGGGACACCAGAAACTCGGGCACCGTCAACAGGCCCTCACCATCAGCGGCAACGGTGCCCGCGGCGATCAGGACCCCGTCGCTCACCTGGTAGTTCTCCCAGCGATAGGCGGCGCCAGGCTCAACCCGGAATGATTGCCGCCGCCGGGGACTAATATCCACCTTCTGCTCGGAGCCGTCCGTGGTACGCAGGCTGATTTGCCACCATCGTTCCCTGTCCACCGGAGCCCCATCCCAAGGGTTCCAACTAGCGGACCACTCCAGAGTCAGGTTGTACCCGTCAACCGGGCTGTCCCCCGTCCTGCCGGCAGAGGCACCTCGGCTGAGGCCGGGAACGGTCTCGTCACGCACCACTTGCAGCCCGAAGAAGGGTCGCCCCCGATCATCGAGACCCAGGCTGGGCGGAAGCCCGGCGAAGCCCTGCCCGCCGTACTGGCCGGCACTGACGGAGGCGCCCCAGGCCCATAGGCGAGAGTCGAACGCCGCCAAAGCCGGGGCCCCCTGAGTTTCCCAGGGGACCGTCGAGTCCTGAAGGCCGAAGCCCACGCCGAAGGGGGTCACCTCATCCTCTCGCCCCGGCGCGGACGCTAGCAGGCTCTGCCATTCCCAGACACCGGTGCCTGGTTGGACCTGGAGGCCGCCGGCCCAACCGACCGGGGCATCCAGCTCCACCGGGAGGTCCAGGTCCGGGTCGCCCCAGAGGGAGGCCGCCCGAGCCTGCCATTCTCCCGGCTCGAGGAAGTCGGTCACCGGCTCTCCGGCATAGGCGGCCGCGAACACCTCGGGGTAACGGAGGGCCATGGCCAGAGCCCCGGTGCCGCCCATGCCCTGACCGTAGACATACACCCGGTTAGGGTCTATCCGACGGCCCAATTCCGGATCCCGGAGCAGATCGTGTACC
>JBBQIE010000666.1:0-1960 GCA_038324625.1 Anaerolineae bacterium
GCCTCGCCTGGTCGCTGACGGCCTGCCTGCAGTCGCCGCCGGGATAGAGACCGTGTTTCGCTTCATCGAGGGCGAGACCCCCCTCAGCTGGGCCACTCTGGTGGGAATTGCCGTCCTGATCATCGCCGCGAGCGCCTCCTAATGCCCTCCGACTTTCTCTACTCCCTGGCTCAGCTGGCCTTGTCCGTCTCCGGTCAGGTGGTGGTACTGGTGGTCCTCGGGGTAGGGGCGGCCCTGGTGCTGGCCCAGTCTCAGGCCCTGCTGGTATTGGCGACGCTGGGCTCCTATCTGGCCACCGGGGTGCTTCTGGCCTCCCGGGCCGCCCCGGAGATGGCCGCCGTGGTGGTCATGGTCGGCATCTTCGTCTCCCTGGTGATGCAGTTCACCGCCGCCGAGAGGCGGACCCTGGGCCCGGCCATCCCCGCCGGAACAACCCTGTCCTTCCGACTGGTGGTGGTGGTGCTGGCCGCCTGGGTCGCCTGGTCGCTGGGGGCCACCGCTTCCCCCCTGGATGCCTCTCGCTTCACCTCCATCTGGCTGATCATCACCGTCGCCGTGGCCCTGGTAACCGCCACCGACGCCTTCAAGGTGGGAGTGGCCCTGCTGGTGTTGCTGGCCGTGGCCCTGCTCTACTTCGCCGGCAGCACCGACGAGGCCAGCCTCCTGGTCATGGGCTTGGTGGCCGGGGGCGCCTTCGCCGTCGCCCTCGCCTCCTCCCATCTGGCCCTTGCCTTCCGGGACGACGAGAGCCCATGACCCCACCCATAGCCCTGCTTCCCCTGCTAATGGTGCCGGCCCTGGTGGCCGGCGTGGTTTACTTCCTGCGCGTCTGGCCGCGCCTGCCGCACCTGGTGGCCGCCCTAGCCGCCACCATCATGACCCAGGTCCTCCGGTCCACCCCCCCCGGCCTCACCGACGAGCTGCTGGGACGGCCGCTTCTCCTGGACCTGCCCGCCAAGCAAGTGCTCCTCATCGCCCTGGCCGCCGTGGCCCTGGGCAACCTGCTCCTGGCCGTCCGCGGCTCCTCCGATCTGTTCCCCTCCGTGTCCCTGGCCACCGTCTCTCTGATAGGCATCTCGGCCACGGTGGACAACTATACCCTCGCCGCCCTGGTCCTGCTGCCGGCCACCGTCCTGGTCACCCTAGTGTGGGACGCGCGGGGGCGAGCCGGGGGCCAGTTGCAGTACCTGGTGGCCGTAGCCCTGGGGACGGTGCTGCTCGCCTATTCCGCCGCCGTCATCGGCCTCACTCCCGACGTGCCCTCCCGGATGGGACTGGTTACCTATGCCCTCGGCGCCGGTCTGCTTCTCGGTCTCGTCCCCCTGGGCCTGTGGAGGGTCAACCTGGGGCGGGACTCCGAGCCGGTGTTGTCGGTCTTGGTGGGACTGGTCCTGAGCCCGGCCATTCTGCTGCTCCTGTGGCGGTTCAGCACCCGGCACCTTTGGCTGGGCGCGGGGACCCTCCTGCCCCAAGGGATCAAGGCAGCCGCGCTCCTCACCATCGGCTATTGCTCCCTGCGCGCCGCCGTCGCCTCCTCGATGAGGGTCTTCGTCGCCGCCGCCGCCCAGGCCCAGTTCGCCCTGGTAATGCTGGTCTTCCCCCCCTCCCTGGGGTCCACCTCCCTGTTGCCCCTCACGTCCGAGTGGCTGCTGGCGCGGGTGGTGCCCATCCTGCTCCTGGCCGTGATCGCCAGTATGCTCAGCCGCCGCGCCGGCACCGCCCTCCGCATCGCCTTCGCCTTCGCGATAGTGGCCCTGCTAGGGCTCCCGGGAACCCCCCTCTTCGCCGTCTATCTGTCGGGGCTCCTGGCCTTGCCTCTAGCCGGCCTGGCGACCGGGCTCCTCATGCTCAGCGCCGGGGTGACCATCGGGGGCCTGCGCGTGGCCTCCAACCCCCCAGCCCCCGAGCCGGCTGTCGGCGTCCCCCCCTGGTCGCCGCTGCAGATCGCCATCTGCCTCTC
>JBBQIE010000667.1:0-1953 GCA_038324625.1 Anaerolineae bacterium
GGCCACCTGGCACCAGCACGTCATGTTGAGAACCTCATACCGCGGTCGCAACATGCCGGGAGCCCATGGACATAATCGGTAGGGGCGAACCTTGTGTGTTCGCCCTCGGTGGCCGGGCGAATACAAGATTCGCCCCTACCAGTTATCGCTCGTCACGTCATGTTGAGCGCAGCGAAACATCTCGCCGTCGTTAGCCAAGATGCTTCACTCCGCTAAGGAGCGCTGCGTTCAGCATGACGAGTTGGGTCTGGTAGGGCGGCCCTGCTCTTGAACCGCGAGGCTTGTACCGCTATCTTTGTCTAGTCTCCAGGTGTAAGCTGAATGGTGACACCGAGAACAAAGGGGAATGACATGGACATCAATCGGATCTCCTGCTGCTCTTACCCGATGCGGACTCAGGAACCGGAGCCGGTCTTCCGGGCCCTCTCCGAGGCGGGCTACAAGAAGGTGGACCTGTGGGGGGGCATGCCCCACTTCGACGTGACCAACCCCGCCTACGACTTCGACGCCGTCCTGGGGCTGTCCGAGCGCTACGGGGTGAGGATCGCCAACATCGGCTCCTACGTGGGGGCCGGCTTCACCAGCGAGGACGAGAGTGAGCGGGAGCAGGCCCTGGTGGACGCCCGCAAGGTCCTCGATGCCGCCGCTCGCTGCGGGGCCCGCTCCGTGCGCAGCGTCCTCGGCCGCCCCGAGGACCCGGCCCTGTTGGACCGCATCCTGCCCTACTACCGGCGTGCCGCCGAGTACGCCGAGAAGAAGGGTGTCTACATGGGGGTGGAGAACCACGGCGGCCCGGTGAGCGGGAACCCGGAGTTGCTGGCCGAGTTCTTCACCAAGGTGGGCAGCAAGTACACCGGGGTGCTCTACGAGCCCTGCAACCTCGAGGTAGCGGGCGTGGACTACAAGCGGGCCTTCGACGTCATGAAGGACCACATCACCCATATGCACATCAAGGACTGCTACCCTATCGAGGGGAAGATGCAGGTGGTGTGGCTGGGCACCGGCCTGATTGACTACCGCTGGGTGGTAGCCTCCCTGGAGGGCATCGGCTACCGGGGCGATTACCCCATCGAGTACGAAGTCCACGACGAGCCCCCCGAGCAGGGCATCGGCAAGTGGCTGGACTGGTTCCTCAAGATCTAGGGGGTGGGTTTGGACCACGAAGGACACGAAAAGGGACGAAAACACGAGGGGCCGTCTTCCCGCGAAGGTATCGGGAATCTCGGGCGGCTCGATGCCGATGACGTGGTCACGGCGGACGACGAGTTGGCGAGCCTGCTGGAGGCGATCTACCTCCTGGAATCACCGCGCAACGCCGAGCGTCTCCTGGCAGCCCTCGCCGATGCTTACGAAGGGAAGGGCGAACGACTCAGCCTGGAGGAGCTGGCACGCGAGGTGGGTCTTGGCGGAGAAAATTGAAACCAGTCGTCCCGAGGCCATCTTCCACCGCCAGTTCGTGGAGGATCTCCGCCACTGGGTGCAAACCGACCGGCGCAAGGCTCTGCGTCTGCTCGACCTGGTGGAGGCGGTCCTCCGCGATCCCCTTTCCGGCATTGGTAAGCCCGAGCTCCTCAAGCACCTCGGACCCGGGCTCTGGTCCCGCCGTATAGATCAGGAGCACCGCCTGGTGTACCTAGTGCGCGACTCTCGGGTGGACTTCCTCCAGGCACGCTACCACTACTAGATACTGACATTCCAGCGCCAGACCCTGAAGGTCTCCAAGCCTTTCAGGGTCTAATCGGCCGGCCCTCCGCCGCCGAGCGCAGGAGGGTGTCGGCCAACTCCATG
The DNA here is from genome assembly GCA_038324625.1 of Anaerolineae bacterium. Classification (GTDB taxonomy): domain Bacteria; phylum Chloroflexota; class Anaerolineae; order DRVO01; family DRVO01; genus JBBQIE01. The sequence goes on from JBBQIE010000667.1 coordinate 1,789, forward strand.
GCCGCCAGGGCCTCCCGCGGGCGGGGCATCTCGATGGGCCGGCCCTCCCGCAGACAGCGGATGAAGTAGGCGTCCTCGTCCCGCAAGGCCCCCACGGTAACGCCCTGCACCTCCGGCCAGTATCCCGTATCCGGCATCTCCACCCGCTCGTGGCTCCAGACAGTC
>JBBQIE010000668.1:0-1950 GCA_038324625.1 Anaerolineae bacterium
GGCCTGGATCGTGCGGCCGTACTTCGAGCGGCGCTGGGACCACTTCTCCTCGCACTTTCAGACCCCGCCGGCGGAGCGGACGGAGTGGCCGGAGGTGGTGCAGCAGGGGAGGGTGATCTACCTGGCCAGCCCCATCTTCTCCGCCTACCGCCGCCACGGGAACCTGGTCTACCGCCAATTGGTAGAGGCCTGCCTGGACCGGCTGCTGCCGGAGCGGCAGATGGCGGCGGACCTTCCCTCCGGGGCTCAGCTAACCCTACTGCGGCAGGACGATCGGCTGGTGGCGCACTTGCTATATTACGTGGCCGAGCGACGCACCCCTGCGATAGACATAATCGAGGACACCGTCGGCTTTAGTGACGTTAGGCTGTCGGTTCGCACCGGGGAGAGGCCGAAGCGAGTGTACTTGGCCCCGTCGGAGCAGGAGATACACTGGAGGACCGCCGACGGCATGACCACGGTGGTGGTGCCGGAGTTGAAGGGGCATCAGATGGTGGTGTTCGAGCTCTAGGCCCAAGCCGATCCTAGGGTAATGCGGTCGGTGGTCCAGGCGGAACCACCGACCGCATCGAACTACCGGAGCCTCACCCGTCGTCCTCCAGACCGAACAACTCCAGGAGGAGGTCCTGGCGGCTGGGGGGACGCTGAATGCTAGGCAGAGCCGTGTCGCGCTCTCGCCGTTCCACTTCCTCTTCCTGGAAGTACTCGCGCCACTTCTTCGGGGCATCGGGGTCCTGGGCTTGGTGCTTGGTGAAGCGCCGGCGGACCCGAACCAAGACCGGGGTGTTGATGGCCATGCCGGCCACGATGGCCTGGCCCTTGGACAATCCGGGTAGCTCCTGCATGAGGGAGCGGCCCACCGTCTCCACGCTCTCGGCCACGCGGGCCTGGTCCACCTCGTTGCTGATCCGCAGCAGGATCTGGGTCATACACTGGGAGAGCACGTCCGGGTCTAGGCGTCCCGGGCGCTGGCTGATGAGGCATACCCCGACGCCGAACTTGCGGCCCTCGCTGAGGATGCGCTTGAGCTGCTCGCTGGTGACTAGATCGGCGGAGGCGGGGGCGAAGTTGTGCGCCTCCTCCAGGATGACGAAGGCAGGGTAGGGGAGGTAGGTGGGATCGCCGGGGTTGGCCTGGCCTCGTTCGGTGGCGAGGCGGGCCTTGTAGAGCCGCCGTAGGATGGTGGCTACCACCACTTGCTGCTCCCGCTCCGGCACCTGGTCCAACTGCAGGACGGTACATTGGCCGGGGCGGAGAAGCTCTTGCAGGCTGAGGTCCGCGTGGTTGTCGAAGATGTGGCTCTCGCGCTGCCCGAGGACGCTCTCCAGCCGCCAGCTTAGGGCTGAGGCGGTCATCTGAGCGTTGGAGTCCACGTCGGCCGCCGACGCGCCGCCCTCGACGGAACCTCCGGCTCGCTGGGCCCAGTCGTTGATCTCGTCCTTCAGGTGACTCAGGGTCCAGTGGCCCTCGGTGCGTCTTACGACATTGCCGAAGGCCAGCCCCAAGGCGTACGACTGCTTGGCGGTGAGATCGCGCCCCAGGAGGTAGCGGAGGTCATCCAGTTCCAGGCTGCGATAGGCGACCTTGACGTCCTCGGGCTTGAGGACCTTGACCCGCGGGCGGTACTCGGCCAGCCCCGATTCCGGGGGGCTGGTGAACTCGGTGAGATTGCACATTTCGGTGAGAGAGTCGTACTCCCCGTGGGGGTCCACGATAAGCACGCAGGCCCGGTTCTGAGGGCGCAGCATCTCTTCCACCAGGACGGCGGCCAGGTAGGACTTGCCGCTGCCGGTGCCGGCGATAATGGCGAGGTGGGTGGAGGTGAAGCGGCTCACGTCCAGAACGATGGGCACCTCGTCGGTCGGACGGCTCAAGAGGCTGCCGATGTGGGCGGCGCCGGGCACCCCCTGTCGCTTGCGGTTGAGGACCGATTGGAGCAGGTCGGCGGGG
>JBBQIE010000669.1:0-1940 GCA_038324625.1 Anaerolineae bacterium
CGCCGTGAACTCCCCCTTCCGGACCCCGAGCCTCACGGATGCGCACGAGTGTCTTGGTGATGCCGCATACTCATGCGCAGTCATACGAGTGCGGGATGGCAGAGTGGCCGGTCTCACCGATCCCCTCCGCGATGAAGCAAGTCCTGGCGGACGCGGGCGATCTCCTCGGCCAGCACCTTCTCGTCCGGCAGGGCGGTGCGGTATTCGGCGGCCAACACCTGGTTCGCCAGCCCCTCAAGGGCATAGTGGGCGATGGCGTCGTTCTTGTGGGCGCACAGGATCAGGCCCACCGGCGGGTTCTCATCGTCACGGGTCCAGTGCTCGCGAGCGTAGTTGAGGTAGAGGTGCATCTGGCCGGCATCGGCGTGGGTGAGGCGGCCCAACTTCAGGTCTATGAGCACCAGGCAGCGCAGGCCGCGATGGTAGAAGACTAGATCCACCCGGTACCATTCGTCGCCCACTCGCAGCCGCTTCTGGCGGGCGACGAAGGCAAAGTCGCCGCCGAGCTCGAGCAAGAAGGTCTCGAGATGGTGGATCAGGGCCTCTTCCAGGTCGCTTTCGGAGTACTCATCCCTCAGGCCGAGGAACTCGAGCACGTAGGGATCCTTGATCTCCTGCTCCGGGGTGACGCGATCCTCCGGCAGGGCCACGCCGCCCCGGAGCAGCAAAGCGGCCTTGTCCCGGGAGAGGGCGGTCCGCTCGTAGAACTGGGAGTCGATTTGGCGCTGGAGCTGGCGCGTGGACCAGCCCCCACGCAGAGCCTCGGTTTCGTAGAAGGAGCGGCCCTCCGGGGAAGGGCACCGCCGTAGCAGCAGCACGTAGTGGGACCAAGAGAGGGGGAAGGGCGGGGCCGGGCCATCGAAAATCCGAGGCACTGTCTCGGATTTCTCTAGCCCCACGTCCGGCACGGATTTCCGAGACGGTGCCTCGGATATCTGGCCGCCGGGATAGGCCAGGTAGAACAGGCGCATGTTCTCCAGGTTATCAACGGAGAAGCCCCGGCCGAAACGCTTGGTCAGGTCCTGGGAAAGCCGAGGCAGCAGACCCTCTCCGTAGGCCGCTCGCGCCGTTCCCCCCTGCTCATGCTCGACTATGCGACCCCCAATGCTCCAGTAGGCGGACGTCAGCACCCGGTTGACCGAACGGGCCGCCTGACGGCGGGCCTGGCTCAGCAGGTCGGCGATGCCGTCGAGGAGGGCATCGTACTCCGCGCCGATGGGCTCCTGGATACCCGGTGTCCGGTCAGATGCCATATCCCAGCCCGGCCAGGTTCTCCCTGATCACCCGCTCCAGCCGCGCCGACTCGGCGAACTGCTCCCCCAGCACCTTGGTCAGCCGCTCCATCTTCTCCTCGAACGGCTCGCCGTCGTCCTCCACCTCCTCGGCGCCCACGTACCGCCCCGGTGTCAGGATGTACCGGTGCCCGGCGATCTCTTCGGTAGTGGCGCTGTAACAGAACCCGGGAACGTCGGCATACCCCTCTCGTAGGGGCGCGGTTTCCGCGCGCTCTCCATCCGCGCCCTCCTCGGACGCACCATCAGGGCGGGGGGACCCCGCCCCTACAGATGGGTTCATCGGGCCCGGCATGTCCATGCCCTCTCGTAGGGGCGCGGTTTCCGCGCCCTCTCCGTCCGCGCCCTTCCCTGCCCCGCCCAACGCATCCCCCCGCCAGGCGTGGTAGGTGCCGGCGATGCGGGAGATGTCCTCCTCGGTGAGCTCGCGGTGGGTGCGGTCCACCATGGTGCCCAGCTTGCGGGCATCCATGAAGAGCGTCTGGCCTCGCCGGTCCCGGAATCTGCCGTTGCCTTTGTTCCGGGCCAGGAACCACAGGCAAACCGGTATCTGAGTGGAGTAGAAGAGCTGGCCGGGCAGGGCCACCATGCAGTCCACCAGGTCGGCCTCGATCATGCTCCGGCGGATATCCCCCTCACCCGACTGCT
>JBBQIE010000670.1:0-1928 GCA_038324625.1 Anaerolineae bacterium
CAAGATCAACGCCGTCATCCCCTACTACTCTTACGCCCGCTCAGACAAGAAGGACGAGCCCCGCATATCCATCGGTGCCCGCCTGGTGGCCGATCTCTTGGTCACGGCCGGGGCCCAGCACGTGATGACCATGACCCTGCACTCACCCCAGGTTCACGGCTTCTTCAGCGTCCCCATGGATCATCTCTCCGCTCAGACCACCTTCATGCAGTACTACCAGCAGAAGGACCTGTCGGACATGTGCGTCGTCACTCCCGACATCGGCAACGCCAAGCGGGCCAGCAAGTTCGCCCGCGCCCTGGGCTTGCCCCTGGTGGCCGGCAACAAAGAGAGGGTGGCCGATGACCGGGTGGAGGTCCACGGCCTGATCGGCAGCGTGCGCTCCAAGCGCTGCATCGTCTACGACGACGAGATCGCCAACGCCGGGACCATGGTGGGGATCATTGAGGAACTCATCTCCGAGGGGGCCGAGGAGTTCTACGTCACCGCCACCCACGGGCTCTTCACCGGGCCCGCCATCGAGCGCCTGGCCGGCATACCGGAGATCAAGGAGATCGTGGTCACCAACACCGTGCCCATCCCGGAGGAGAAGCGCCTCCCCAACATGCATGTGCTCTCGGTGGCGCCGATCTTCGGGGAGGCCATCCGCCGGAACCTCACCGGGGAGCCGGTGGCGCCCCTCTTCGCCTATTAGCCCCGAGGGCAGGCGCGGTGGCCGGGCAGGCGCGGTGGCCTGCCCCTACTCTTCAGGAGGCGTTTCTATGAACGGCACCATCGAGACCCTACGACCGGACCGCGACTACCTGCTCAAGCTGTACGCCGCCACCCTGGTCGTCTTCGTCATCTTCTTCCTGCCCCTGATCCTCCTCGGGCTGGTACCCGAGCTGGGCCTGGGCTACATCCTTATCTTCATCGCCGCCAACGCCCTCTGGCTGGTGCCTACCTTCATTCTTCTCCCCTTCTACTACCGGTCCATCTCCTACGAGCTGCGGGCGGACGAGATTGTGGTCTACAAGGGCGTCATCACCAAGTCCACCAAGGTGGTGCCCTATCGCACCGTCACCAACCTGGACCTCAAGCGCGACCCCTTCGACCGCTTCCTGCGCCTGGGGACCCTCAGGGTGGAGACGGCCGGCATGTCCGGGCAGACGGGCGCCGAGATTTCCCTGGTGGGCATGAGCGACTACGAGGGGGTGCAGAGGCTGGTGCGGGAGCAGTTGCGCCGCTACCGGGCTTCCTACGCCACTACCACCGAGGGTGGCGGTGCGGCCGAGAGGCCGAGCGAGGCCCTCACCCTCCTCCTGGAAGAAGTGAGGGAGATTAAGGAGATCATACAGAGGAAGTAGGGGCAGGCCACCGCGCCATCTCTTCCAACTTATTCGCACCCGGGGGCCTACCTAACCCCCCAGCGGCAGGCGCTGCGCTTCTGCCTATTGCCCCCTTCCCTGCGAAGGAAGGGGGAGCCAAACCTCCCCTCTCCGCGTCGGGGAATAGCCAGGTAAGCGGAGCGCCTGGCGCAGGGGCTCGTCCATTTGGCGAGTCAAATGGACTGGGAGGGGCTCTCCGCTCCGCGAGAGGCCAGGAGACTGCCCAGAAAGCTGGATTAGCGGGGAGACTGGGCGGGGAGACCCCGCCCCTACTTGCGGCCCTTGCCGGTTTACCGGAAGATCGTCCCGGGTGCTGATCAATCGAGTGTAGGTATTCGTTCGGCCGGCAGCAGGGGTGGGTCTCTGCCTCGCCACACGCCGGCAGCATACGTCTTACAAGGAGTACCCGTGGCCCGCCGGAAAGCCAAGTACGACGCCGGTAACGGCACCGCCGCCAACCTCGGCTTCGAGGCCACCCTCTGGGCAGCGGCGGACAAACTCCGAAACAACATGGACGCCTCCGAGTACAAGCATGTAGTCCTGGGCCTGATCTTCCTCAAG
>JBBQIE010000671.1:0-1925 GCA_038324625.1 Anaerolineae bacterium
GAATGATGGCGGGGAAACCGACCTCCTTGATCACTTCCAGGGCCTCGCCCAGGGTCTTGGCTAACCCGGAGGCCGGCACCTCCAGCCCAATCTCCTGCATAGCCGTCCGGAACAGGCTGCGGTCCTCAGCGATCTTGACCGCTTCCTGCTTGGCGCCGATCAGCTCCACCCCGAACTTGTCCAGCACGCCCGCTTCCGCCAGGGCCACCGATAGGTTCAGGCCCGTCTGGCCGCCCACCGTGCTCAGCAAGGCGTCCGGCCTCTCCCGCTCGATGATCCTAGTCACCGTCTCCAAGTCCAACGGCTCGACGTACGTGCGGTCGGCCAGCTCCGGGTCGGTCATGATGGTGGCCGGGTTTGAGTTCACCAGAACCACCTCGAAGCCCTCTTCCTTCAGGGCCTTGACCGCCTGAGTACCGGAATAGTCGAACTCACAGGCTTGGCCGATGACGATGGGGCCGGAGCCGATGATCATTACACGGTGGATGTCTGTTCTTCTGGGCATCTATCCCTTTCCCTACCTGCGCGGGAGACCGGCTGCTATCAACGACTGACGACGGAGGCGGCTCAGCCTCGGGCCTCTTCCATCATGTCGGCGAAGGGGTGGAAGGTCATGCTGGAATCGTGTGGCCCCGGGGAGGCCTCGGGATGGAACTGCACGCTGTAAATGGGCACATGCCGGTGCCGGGTGCCCTCTAGGGTGCCGTCGTTGAGGTTGATGTGGGTCACCTCGATCTCGTCGGGATCGAGGCTGGCGATCTCGATGGCGTAGTTGTGGTTCTGCGACGTGATCTCTACCGCGCCGGTACGGAGCAGCCGAACCGGGTGGTTGAAGCCGTGGTGACCGAACTTGAGCTTGAACCGGCGCCCCCCCGCGGCGAGGCCGAGGATCTGATGACCGAGGCAGATGCCGAAGATGGGTTTGACCCCTATCAACGAGCGCGCCGTCTCCAGAGTCTCCACCGCCGCCTCCGGGTCGCCCGGCCCATTGGGTAAGACAATGCCCTCGGGATCGTATCGCAGCACCTCGGCAGCGGGAGTGTCGTGAGGTACGACCCAGACGTCGCACCCGGAATCCACCAACCGGCGCAGGATGTTGAACTTCACACCCGTGTCCAAGACTACCACCCGGAAAGGCCGGGAGGGGTGGGGAAGGGTCGGTTCGCTGTAGCCGTACCGGGAGGCACTCCACTCCGGGGGGGTCCCCTCGGCCCATTGGTAGGGCTCCTTGGTACTCACCTGAGCCACCAGATGCAGAGAGGAGATGTCCGGAGCCTCGGCCGCCTTGCGCACCAGTGCCGCCGTTTCCGACTCCACCGTGGAGAGGACCGCCCGCATCACGCCATGCAGGCGAATGTGCTTGGTGAGGGCCCGGGTGTCTAGGTCGGTGATGCCCATCACGTCGTGACGGGCGAGCAGATCGGGCAGGCTCCCCTCAGAGAGCCAGTTGCTGGGCACCTCGGTGACATCGCGGACCAGTAGGGCCTCGGCCTGCGGGGCGCAGGACTCCAAGTCCAAGCTGTTGACGCCGCAGTTGCCGATGTGCGGATAGGTCATGCACACCATCTGGCCCTTGTAAGAAGCGTCGGTGAGCACCTCCTGATAGCCGGTCATGCCGGTGTTGAAGACCACCTCGCCCGTCCGCTCCCCGGTAGCCCCGAAGGCTCGCCCGCGGAATACCGTCCCGTCCTCAAGTGCTAGAATCGCCTGCAACGCTACACTCCAACCGCGCCGTATGATCGAAGCACTACTTACAGCTTGCCAGACTCTTGCTCAGTCTCACGCCGCGCCAGCACCGCCGCCACGATGTCATCCACCGTGAACTTGTCCAGCCACTCATGACGTTCGGCCGTGTAGTCGCCGGATGTACCATAGATAAGCTGCATGAAGCGCATGGCGCCCACTATGCCCAGCCTGTCTATAAG
>JBBQIE010000672.1:0-1919 GCA_038324625.1 Anaerolineae bacterium
CGCGGAAACCGCGCCCCTACCTCGATTCCAGCCGGGTCTGCGGCGCCTTCGCCCCCCGAAACTGAAATGCAGCCACGGGATGGAATCGTCGTCCGAGGCCCTTTCGTCCCCTCATCCAGCGAGATTCTGCCTCTGACGCAGGGCCTCGTAGAGGACGATGGCCCCGGCGACGGCGGCGTTGAGGCTGCCGACCCGCCCGCGCATGGGGATCTCCAATAGCTCGTCGCAGGTGTCGCGGGTGAGGCGCCGCAGCCCCTGCCCCTCGCTGCCCACCACCAAGACCAGGGGCCCGGTGAGGTCGGCCTGATGATACACTCGGCTGGTGGGGGTCGCCTCCAGGCCGGCGACGTGGAACCGGGCCTCCTGCATCTCCTGGAGGGCCCGGCGGAGGTTGACCACCGGGGCTACCGGCAGGTGCTCGGCGGCCCCGGCGGAGGCGTGGCTGACGGCGGGGGTGACGCCCACCTGGCGGCGCTCCGGCATGACCACCAGGCCCACTCCCACGGCGTCGGCGGTGCGGAGCAGGCTGCCCAGGTTCTGGGGGTCGTGCAGGCAATCCAACACCAGCACCAGGGGCTGCTCGCCGATGGCCAGGGCGCCCAGGGCCTGGTGGAAGTCGGCGTAGGGATAGTCGCCCACCTCGGCCGCCACCCCTTGGGTCTGGCCGGCGATGCGGTCCAGCTGTTGGCGAGGGACGGTGCGCACCGGCACGCCGGCCGACTTTGCCAGGTGGGCGATCTCCTTGAGGATGGGGGAAGGCTTCACCCCCTCGGCGACGAGCACCGCCTGGATGGAGCGGCGGCCGGCCACCAGGGCCTCGCGCACGCACTGGCGCCCATAGAGGAGCTCGCTCACGGGCGCTCCACGATGCGATAGGTGGTGCCCTCGGGCTTGTCCTCCAATTGCACCCCCAAGGCCGCCAGGCGATCGCGGACGGCGTCGGCCTGGGCCCACTGGCGAGTGGCGCGCAGCTCCGTGCGCAGGGTCATCAGCAGCTGGATCAGCTCCTCTTCTAGGCCGGCGGCGGTGTCCTCGTCGAGCTGGTCGGGCACGATGCCCAGGACCCGGCCACCGAGCTCTCGGAAGACGGCGTCAATGGCCGCCAACTCCGGGTGGGTGAGGGACCGTTGGGAGAGGAGGGTGTTGCTCTCCCGGGCCAGATCGAAGAGGGAAGCCAGGGCGGCGGCGGTGTTGAAGTCGTCGTCCATGGCCGCCAGGAAGGCCGATCGGGCCCGCTCCACCGCCGCGGCCACTTCGCCGGAGGGTTCGTCCCCTTCCGGGGCCACTTCGAGGGCCTGTCGCACCGCTCGCACCCCCCGGTGCAGGCGTTGCAGGCCCCGGTCGGCGGCGGAGAGGGCCTCGTCGGTGAAGTCCAGGGGGGAGCGGTAGTGGCTGTTGAGGATGAAGTAGCGCACCGTCAGGGGGTCGTAGCGCTGGAAGAGGTCCTTCAGGGAGATGGCGTTGCCCAGGGACTTGCCCATCTTCTGGCCGCCCACGGTGACCATGTTGTTGTGGAGCCAGTAGCGGGCCAGGGGCACCCCGTGGGCGGCCTCGCTCTGGGCGATCTCGGATTCGTGATGGGGAAACTGGTTCTCCAGGCCGCCGCCGTGGATATCGAAGGGCTGGCCCAGGTACTTGGTGCCCATGGCCGAGCATTCGAGGTGCCAGCCGGGGAAGCCGGGGCCCCAGGGGCTGTTCCAGCGGAGGATGTGGTCCGGCTCGGCCCGCTTCCAGAGGGCGAAGTCCGAGGGGTTGCGCTTCTCCGGGTTGACCTCCACCCGAGCCCCCTCCATCAGGTCCTCGGTGCGGCGGCCGGAGAGCTTACCGTAGTCGGGGAATTTCTCCACCGAGAAGTAGACGGAGCCGTTAGCCTCGTAGGCATAGCCGAGTTCCAGCAGCCGCTCCACCAGATCGATCTG
>JBBQIE010000673.1:0-1916 GCA_038324625.1 Anaerolineae bacterium
CAAGGCGGAGGGCCTCCAGGGCTTCCGCCTGCAAGAGTGGGAGGTGGGCACGGAGCCGGACCTGTCCGATGCCGCCGTGGTCATCCTCACCCCGGTCATCCTCCAGTACCCGGAGATAGACTGGCTGCACTCCTACGTGGAGGGGGGCGGCCACCTCATCGCCTTCCAGCCCATGGCCCATCTCCTGGGGGCCTTCGGGGTCAAGTCCGAGAATAAGGTGCTCATAGACGCCTATGTGGCCCCGGTGGACCTGTACCGCATCGGCCGGGCCATCGGCGGCGAGAGCATCCAGTTCCACGGCAGCGCCTCCAAAGTGGCTATCCCGGAGGGCTGGGAGACTCAGGCCTGGCTCTACTCCGCCCCCGAGGAGCGCACCCAGTACCCGGCCGTGGCCACCGGCAAGTTCGGTAAGGGCAGCTTCACCTTCTTCGCCTACGACCTGCCCCGCACCGTGGCCGCCATCCGTCAGGGGGACCCCCGCCTGGCCTATCAGTCCACCGCCGGCTTCGCCTCCGACCAGCAGCAGCGGCCCAATGACCTCTTCACCGGCCATCTGGACCTGAACCGGGGCCACATTCCCCAGGCGGACGTACACTGCAATCTCCTCACCCACGTCATCAACCAAGTGGCGGAGGCGCCCCTGCCCCGGCTCTGGTACTTCGAGCGCCCGGACCTGAAGACGGTCATGATCATGACCAGCGACGACGACTGGTCCACCCTGGAGCACTTCAACGCCCTCATCGGGGCGGTGGAGGAGGTGGACGGGCATATCCACGTCTTCATGGTCGAGGGCTCGCGCCAGTCACCGGAGCAGGTGCGGGAATGGATTCGCCGGGGACACTCCTTCTCCGTGCATACCAACCCCCGCATCCGGGAGATTGACCCCTACTGGCACATGACCGAGTCCGTCCGCGAGCACACCAAGCAGGCGGAGGCCGACTACGGGATGCCCTCGCGGGTCTACCGCTCCCACTGCGTCCACTGGCAGGGCTACGTGGAGTCGGCCCGCATCCTGGCCGATCTGGGCTACAAGATGGACAGCAGCATCATCAGCCTGCTGGACAACTGGGGCCTGTACGTCAACGGCTCCGGGCGGCCCATGCGCTTCGTGGACGAGGACGGCGAGATCATTGACATCTTCGAGCAGTCGGTGAACTTCTACGACGACGCCTCGGTCATGAAAGTGCTCACCAGCGAGCCGGATACCGAGATCGCCCGCGCCTCCCTGATGCTCCGGGAAGCGGCGGACCGATATCACACCCCCTTCGGCTTCCTCTCCCATCCGGTGAGCTTCTTCACCTACAGCAGCCGCTTCGTCAAGGGGGTGCTGAAGAAGGCCCACGAGATGGGGGTACCGGTTATCAATGCCGACGAGTGGCTGGAGTTCAACCTGGCCCGAGACGAGGCCACCCTGGAGGACATTGCCTGGGACGGCAAGGAGTTGAGCTTCGCCCTCCGCCGCGGCCGCGACGGCGGCCCCCTCACCGTCATGGCCCCCGTCCCCGAGGGGAGCGAGGTGAAGGAAGCGACGGTGGGCGGAGAGGAGGTCACCTGGTCCCTGCAGAAGGTCCACGGGCAGACCCAGGCCATGATCGCCCTACCGGCCGCCGACGCCGGCACCGTCAGCAGGGTGGGGCTAGTGGTGAGTGGATAGCGGGCAGTGGGGAGTGGACTTACCACTATGCACTATCCACTGAGCGTGGTAACCTTGCCGGTAGCGCAACCGGTGCGTAAAATGGGCATCAGGTGCTACTACTGAGGAGGAGCCTTATGCAGATGCCCCAGGTGATACCCATATCCGACCTGCGGAAACGGCAGGCGAAGGTGGTCGAACAGCTTCAGGAAAGGCCCGTGATGCTCACCCAGCATGGTTACGGGGCCGCAGTGCTGGTAGCTCCCGAGCACTGGGAGCGGCT
>JBBQIE010000674.1:0-1915 GCA_038324625.1 Anaerolineae bacterium
CTGATGGTGGAGACAGGCACGATGGGCATCGACACCCTCGATCCCCCGCCCCTGGGAGACGGCGACCTGGCCGCGGCCAAGCGGGATTTCGGGGACCGGCTCTTCATCAAGGGCAACCTGAACGCGGTGGCCCTGCTGGGCATGAAGAGCGAGCTCGAGGTCAAGGAGTACGTGGCCGGCGTGCTTCTCACCGGCAAGCCCGGCGGGGGCTACATCCTCAGCACCTCCTGCTCCGTCTCCCCCAAGATGGAGCCCTGGAAGCTGGAGTTGCTGACGCCCCTGGCGGAGGAGATCGGGCGCTACTGAGCTTACGGAGGAGGGGTATATCTCGTCTTCTGGGCAGAACTAGCTCCCAGGCCCTCGAAGCCGTCACCCCTTCGGCAGGCTCAGGGCAGGCTCTTAGGGCACCGAAGGGTCTCGCCTCGCGTGGGCGAGATGCTTCACTCCGCTGAGGAGCGCTCCATTCAGCATGACGGGTGTGGGCCTGGCATCGGTACCAGAACCGGCCCCCAACTTGAGACACACCCACGGAGAGAGAAGGAGGCGGGGTAACATGAGGATGTTCAAGGAAGGCGGGCACCGGCTGTTCGAGCACGACCCGGAGACGGCCCGGGTGGTCTCGGAGATGCTCCTGGACCTGGAGGGCCATGGGCTGGAGGCCGTCCGCCGCTACAGCCGCCGCTTCGACCACTGGGACCCGCCCGACTTCGAGCTGACCGCGGGCGAGATCGAGGAAGCCATCGCCGAGGTGGCCCCCCAGGTGCTCCAAGACACCGACTTCTGCCAGGACAACGTCCGCCGCTTCGCCCGGGCCCAACTGGAAACCCTGCTCCCCCTGGAGGTGGAGATCCGGCCCGGCGTGGTCCTGGGGCACAAGCACATCCCCGTGAGCCGGGTGGGGTCCTACGTCCCCGGCGGGCGCTACCCCATGTTCGGCTCCGCCCAGATGAGCATCATCCCCGCCAAGGTGGCCGGGGTGGGGCAGGTCTATGCCTGTACCCCGCCGGCTCAAGGGCGCGGCCCCTACCCCGCCACCATCAACGCCATGCACGAGGCGGGAGCGGACCGCGTCTTCGTCCTGGGCGGGGTGCCGGCCCTGGCCCTCATGGCCTTCGGCATGGGGGTGGTGGAGCCGGTGGACGTGCTCTGCGGGGCGGGGAACAAGTACGTGGCCGAGGCCAAGCGCCAGCTCTTCGGGCGCTGCGGCATTGACCTGCTCGCCGGTCCCACCGAGATCATGATCATCGCCGACGCCTCCGCCGACCCGGCCCTGGTGGCCGGCGACCTGCTGGGCCAGGCGGAGCACGACCCCAACAGCGGCATCGCCCTGGTCTGCTTCGACGAGGTCTTCGCCCGTCGCACCGAGGCGGAGGTGGAGCGCCAACTGGCGGATCTCCCCACCCGTGACGTGGCGGCGGTCTCCTGGGGGAACAACGGCCGCATCTACCTGGCCGAGGACCGGGACGAGGCCATCGCCATCAGCGACGACTACGCCCCCGAGCATCTGGAGCTGATGGTGGCCGACCCCGACTACTACCTGGACCGCCTACAGAGCTACGGCTCCCTCTTCATCGGCGAGGAGACCACCGTGGCCTACGGGGACAAGTGCGTGGGCACCAACCACATCCTGCCCACCAGCCGCTCCGCCCGCTACACCGGCGGCCTCTGGGTGGGCACGTTCCTCAAGACGGTCACCTACCAGCGGATGACCGCCGAGGCCTCCCGGGAGATGGGCCGGGTGACCGGGCGCCAGTGTACCGCTGAGCACATGGTGGCCCACGGGCTCACCGCTCGGGCGCGAGTGGAGCGCTACTCCGATCATGAGTGAGAAGGACGAGAACCTGATGGAGAGACCGATGTTTCGACTGGACGGGAAGGTAGCCCTGGTCACCGGAGCCGCCACCGGCCTGGGCGC
>JBBQIE010000675.1:0-1911 GCA_038324625.1 Anaerolineae bacterium
ACGGTCTCCACCGGGCAAGCGCGAAAGACGTAGGCCGGATCGTAGAGGCCGGCGCGCTTGGCCGCCCCCATGCTGATCATCTCCTCGTCCCCGTTGCGCAACGCCTTGGCCGTGTGTTCCGTGGCGACCACCGTGAGCCCCAGGCGGTCGTGCAGGTCGGCGGCCCCGCCGCTATGGTCGGCATGCTTGTGAGTGATGAAGAGGTGGCTGACCCACTCCGGGTCCAGCCCATCGGCACGTAGGTTGGCCAGGAACAGGTCGGCGCCCTCCCCGCCAACCCCGGCATCCACCAGGACCACTGGTCCGCCACAGTCCACGGCGTAGACGGTGCAATCGCTTGCATGGGAGATGAAGAGGCCGTTGGCCCCGCTCCCCACCAGATAGACTCGGTTCGTCAGTTTCATGGCTTTCCCTCCAGGACGCTATCACCGACAGTGAGTCGCCCTCAGGCTGGCACGGAATGCCTCTGGTGTCAACGCTACCGCGCGGCTCCGCGGATTGCTGGCCGCCGGCCCCAACAGCATGATAACCACTTCCACATAAGTTCTCCACAAAGCGCTGGTAAACTTGTTGTGCAGCCGCCGGGGAAGCGGCCGTGAAAGTGAGCCCGTGCTTGCTGATGCCCTCCGGGCCCCGGCGCGGGCGCTCTGACGGCGGCGGCTGTCGGTGCTCTCCAGCCGAACCACGGCTTCGACTGGCTGCCTCCGGCTCACATCGCGGAGAGGTGAAACGTTGAGTCCAGACGAACCAGACGCCCCGGCCGGCCCGGTCCCGGTCCATCTCGACCCCGGCAGCGGGTCGGGCACCGGCGGCATTCTCCCACGGTCACTCCTGGCTTCAAGGTTGCCTCGTCCACACCTGTGCGTGGGCGATGGCGTTAGGCGCTTCGCCATGTTCCTGGCGATCGGCCTGTCCGGTCTGCTGGTGAACTCGCTGGTTGCCGCTCTGGGGAAGGAGGGACTGGGAGCGCATTACCTGGTGGCGGCTGTCTTGGCCACCCAGGTCACGTCGCTTTGGAGCTTCATACTGGTGGAGTTCCTGGTGTTCTCTGACCGACGAGCATACCGGGGCAAGGGGCACCGATTTGTCCGATTCCTGGCCATGAACAACACCGCCCTGGCGCTTCGGGGTCCGATCATGTACGTGCTCACCTCTCGATTGGGGCTCCACTACCTCCTATCCAACCTCATTTCAATTGTGGTTTTCACCATCGGGCGCTACTCGCTCAGCGAGGCCTGGATATGGGCGCGCGGGGAACGAGTGGCACCCGGTCCATCGGATGGCGGCTGTCCCGATGACGGCCGGGAGCGTTCGCACCCTGTCTCCGGCCTCAGGTATCCCGATGGAGACTCCACCATGGGAGCTAAGCGGTGTCGGAATTCTCCGTAGATTTCATTGGCATCGGCGCCGAGAAAGCAGCGACGGACTGGATCGCCGCTTGTCTGAGGGAACACCCTGAGGTCTGCTTCGCGAAGCGAAAGGAGTTGGCCTTCTTCTGTGAGTACGATCAGCACCTTCTCAACGCCAGATGCAGAAGGTACGAGAGGGGCCTGTCATGGTATCGAGCTCAGTTCGGCCCTTGCCATGATGGTGGCGTGAGAGGGGAGTACACGCCCACCTACCTGTACGGCTGGGAGGTGGCGGAGAGAATCCACCGGGATTTCCCTGCGGTGAAGCTAATAGTCTCGCTGAGGGACCCGGTCCGGCGGGCCTTCTCCCAGTATTTGCATGACAAGAGCATCGGCCTCATCCGGCAGATCTCGTTCGAGCGGGCCCTCGATCAGCACCTCAGCTACCTGGAGAAGGGGAAGTACTTCAAGTACTTGAGCTACTACTTCGATCTGTTCCCCGCCGAGCAGATCCTGGTCCTGCTGGCTGAGGACATCAGGGCAAACAGGCCGGCAGCGGTCA
>JBBQIE010000676.1:0-1910 GCA_038324625.1 Anaerolineae bacterium
CGGGCACGTACACTTCAAGGATAGCCGCAAGGGCTTCAAGGAATGGTACTTCCCGGCTCTGGGCGACGGTATCCTGGATCTAAAGCTGTCCATGCAGATTCTCACCGACGCCGGGTTCGAGGGGCCCTACAGTATCGAGATCGAGGGCATCGCCGGGGAGGAGAAGCTCACCCTGGAGCAGCGGCAGGAGAACCTCCGCCGCTCGGTGGAGCATCTCCGAGGCCTGGGGCTTCAGGACCGGGACTGACGGCAGCGGGCCGGCTCCGGACTGGCCATCAGGTCCATTCCGGCCCACCCCGTCCATCCAAGGGCCGCCGACTCGCACTCCGTGCGAAAGGCGGTCCTTTCGTGGTTTAATGAGACCTATAAGAATCCCATTCCGGTCAGGAGGTCTCCCCTAGGTGCCACAGCAAGTGCTGGTCGTTGACGACGATCGGGAGATCGTGCGGGTGCTCCGGGCCTACCTTGAGCGGGACGGCTACGCGGTGCTGGATGCCCACAACGGCGAAGAGGCCCTCCATGCCGTGCGTCGCTCCAAGCCGGACCTGATCGTGCTGGACCTGATGCTTCCCGATCGCGACGGCTGGGAGGTCACGCGGGTCATCCGCGCCGACCCCGGCCTGCGCCACATACCGGTGATCATGCTCACCGCCCGCACCGAGGAGGCGGACCGGATCGTGGGGCTGGAGCTGGGGGCAGACGACTATGTCACCAAGCCCTTCAGCCCCCGAGAGGTGGTGGCGCGAGTGCGGGCGGTGCTGCGACGCATTGCCCCAGAGGCCCCCGCCAACCCCATCCTGCGGGTTCGCGACCTGGAGCTGGACCTGGACGCCCACCGAGCCTCGGCTAACGGCGGAGCCGTGGAACTCACTCCCACCGAGTTCGAGTTGCTCCGGGCCCTGATGCAGAACCCGGGTCACGCCTTCACCCGGCTGGAGCTGATCGAGTCCGCCTTCGGCTACGCCTTCGAGGGCATGGAGCGCACGGTGGACAGCCACATCAAGAACCTCCGGCGCAAGCTGGGGGGTGAGGGCGATCCCCAGGCCCACATCGAGACCGTCTATGGGGTGGGCTACCGCATGAAAGGAGAACCGTGAACCGTCTCTGGGTCCGGCTGAGCTTCACCCATACCATCCTGGCCTTGGTGGGGGTCCTGGTGGTGATAGTGGTCACCTTTCGGACCCAGGAGCTGTCGGTGCGGCGGGAGGCGGCGCGGCAACTGGCCCAGCAGGCGGGCCTGGTGCAGCGTCTGATTGACCTGGCCGCCTCCGGCGAGAGGGGGCGGGGGATGGGCATGCAGGGGATGCACCGGATGGGCCCGGGTGGCCCGGCGGTCATCCTGGCCGACGCCGAGGGCACGGTGGTGTACGACTGGCAGGGGGACACCGGTCGCTCTCTGACGGCGGCCGAGCGTCGGGTGGCGGCGCGAGTAACCGAGGGGGGGCGGTTCGTGGGCTACATCCTGCCGGTCACCGCCTCCGCCCTGACTCAGGAATACCAGGCGATCGTGGGGACCCTCCGGCGCACCCTGCTCATCACCGGGGTCATTGCCGGGTTCGTGGCCCTGGGTCTGGGGGTGCTGGTGAGCGAGAGCATCACCGCCCCTCTGCGGCGCTTAATAGCCGGGGCTCAAGGCATCGCCGGGGGCGACTTGAGCCGCCGTATTCAGGCCCAGGGACCGCGGGAGACTAGGGAACTGGCGAGTGCCTTCAACCAGATGGCCGCCGGCCTCCAGGAGGCCGACCGGAGGCGGCAGGAGCTTACCGCCGACATTGCCCATGAGCTGCGCACCCCCCTTTCCGTCCTCCAGGGCAACCTCAGCGCCATTCTGGATGGGGTCTACGCCCCCACCGACCAGGAGATCGCCGCCCTCTACGATCAGGTGCTCCGGCTCAACCGCTTGGTCCAGG